>JAJRTI010000191.1 GCA_024278415.1 Planctomycetota bacterium
CCTGTACATCGAAGGCAAGACCGGGTCGGCCGGGCCATTCTTAACCACCCCGCTCCGGATGAGGCTTGAGGACGCCAACGGCTCCGTGCTGGACACTGACGAACTGCGCTTCACCACGGTCCAACTCACGCCCCGCGCGGCCGGCGCGGGCGCGACCGTAACCGCACGCATTATCAACACCCACTCTGACGTGGTCTGGGGCAACCTGGGCGAGATCGACTTCGGCGAAGCCGTGAGCGTGACCGCGCGGCCCTCGGACACCCAAGTCGATCTCCTCATCGCCCGCAATGCACCCCCTGGCAAGCGCGCAGTCACCTTTGCTACCGGCAAGAAGCTCGACAACATATTCCACGTGATCAAGGCCAGGCTCATTGCCGACTACGATGCCGATGGTGACGTCGATGACGACGACGAACAGGCCCACCAAGGCGGGGCGACGCTCCTTCTGCCCGTGAACAACAACGACAGCAATGGCGATGACGCCATCGACAAAGACAACGCGGTGATTGACGGAGAGGACGACCTGGCCGACATGCGCAAGCTCCAGATTGTCCTCGACACAGGTGGTCTCAAGGGCAGCGTGAGGCTATCATGTGATGGGACCGACAAGGACGATTTCCGGCTGTTCAGTTACACCGATTCGGTGGACACTGCGTCGGCGATTCTCGGGCCAGGGCTCCCCAACGAGTGGTCGCAATATGTGGATGGTACGGCAACAACACTGACCTTCTATGTCGAGGCCCTCGACTGCGGAGCGGGCGTGTCCCCGGAGATACGAATCGCCTTCATAGACACACTCGGCACGCAGGTGGCCCTTGCCCATGCCGTGGTCGCGATCAGCCCGTTCCGGGTAGACATCGGTGTGGATGGCGACCAGAGCGGAACGATCAACTTCGACGACCTTGCGGACAAGGAACTGACCTTCTGGCTGAACGATGACAAGGACATCTATCATGAAGTCGACAAATGGACTCCCGGTCATGACAACGTGTGGGAGGAGGACGATGTCGACGTGGAGGCGGGACAGGAGGACTACAAGGATGACTCGATCGGCAGAAGCGAGGCGGATGGCGAAAGCGGCTGCAAACGAGACTTGGAGGACTTCACCCGCCTTCATCTGGCCATCGAGCCGGTGGAATTGCTCGACGACCCGGATTTCGAGTGTTATCTCCGCTTTGGTTTCGGCTCGAGCGATGCACCAAAGATCAACATCTTCCCTGCATGCTCTGCGACAACCGCGTACCTAACGAACGTCGCGGCCGCAGACGCGCAACGGGTTCAGCAGAAGCTGATGACGATCAGCACGAGCGGAGAGGTGTTGCTATCCAACGCAGACCTGAAGGCATTCATGTCCATCTACGACGGTTTGGTTCCCTATATCTTTGAAGGCGCAGGAGCCGGGCAAGGCGATTTGGAGCTGGTTATCAAGAAATCGGGGAGCGTCATTTGCGTCAGGAGGGTTAAGCTTACGCTGAAGCCGATTACCGACTTCTTTGAGAGATGGACGGTCGGGGATGGCAACGACAAAGATACCCCGGACGCGACGGCTTCACCGGTAGGTACGTTTTGGTATCCCCTACCGCACCCGGATTCACCCGACGAAAAGAGCTTGATCGTCTTCGTCCACGGCTGGAACGTGCCCGTCTGGGAGAAGGACGCGTTCGCCGCCACCGCATACAAGCGATTGTGGTGGCAAGGATACAAGGGCAGGTTCGCCGCGTTCCGATGGCCGACCTTTGAAAGAGCTTGGGACTTTATTTCGATGCCCATAGTCTCGTACAACGACAGCGAATTCCGCGCCTGGCGTTCCGCTGAAGGGCTGCGTAAGTTGCTTGAGGGCAAGCGGGATCAAGGGTACGATCTGTATGTGATCGCCCACAGCATGGGCAACGTTGTCGTGGGCGAGGCGTTGCGCCAATACGGCCGGACCGCCCCGACCGACCCATTCGTGAAAGCCTACATCGCCACCCAGGCTGCCGTCCCGACTCAGTTGTACCACCAAACGTTCGCCGACCCCGATAGCATGCAGTGGTCCGGCGCTGAGACCCCGAACTGCTATGCCTATTACTACAGCGGCGGCACTTTCAATGACACGAACAACGACAACCTCCCTGACGACGATGAGGACGTGTGGGAGGACAAGCCTGACGGCTACGAGACGGTCTACGATGAGCGCATCGACAGGAAGTGGTACGAAGGCCACGATGGATGGCACACAGAAGACCTATATGAAGACGGCAAGATGTCGCCGAGTTCGTATTTCCAAAAGGAGGAGATGGAGGCCGCGTGCGCGAAGTTCATCAACTTCTTCAACAAGAAAGACTGGGCGCTGGGTAACTGGTGGACCAACAACAAGCTGAAGCCCGACGACCCCAGCTACGACTTCACTATGAGCAACTGGTTCGAGTACGATCCCATCGGCCCCTTCGGCGAAAGGAATCTGCGGTTCGAGGCGGACCGCTACGAGATTTTCGCGTACTGCATGGAGTCTCGCGTGCGCGCGCTGGGCGCGAGTGCGAACGTCGCCGGCCCTTTTGCTACGGCTTCTGGGCAATCTGAGCAAGTGGACTTGCATGCCGCGTTCCACTATGGCAAACTGCACCCTGGCCACAGCAAGGAGTTCAGGAGCTGCATCCAGGTGCAGCGTGCGTATTGGCAACAAGTGCTCGATTCTCTGTTTACCCCCACAGGTCAGTGAGGAGGTTTTGCTCCATGTCGGTAACACAAAGAACGATGAAAGTTCATGCGGCGTTGGTGGCGTTATACCTCTCCGCGGTCCTCGCGGAGGAGCCGGCCAAGATCGACAGGAAGACCCTGGAGCATTACGACCGGCGCACGGAGGACGCGTGGCGTCAGCAGTTCGAGCGCGAACTCAAGCGTTCGGGCTGGAAGCCTTCGCCAGCGGAGAAGGAGAAAGCGTTCCGCAAGTACTTGGAGGCCAAGAAGAGAAAAAACCAGGAAGTGCAAGAGATGGTGGATAAAAAGGCGGCCAAGCGTCGTGAACTCGTTCTGTCCGGGCGAGTGATCGACCAGGACGCGAAACCCGTAGCGGATGCCACGATCACCTTCGAGACGACTGTCGACAAGATCATTGGCCTCGTGTGGAAAAGGCGCTACTTAAAGCTGCAAAAACTGACTGTAAGGACAGACGCGGCAGGGCGTTTCACCATCAACGCGGGCAAGGTGGACAATTTCGAACTTAAGAACATAGCAGCGCCCGGGTATCTGTTTTTCCTCAAGCACCAGCCCATCTGGGAGTTCGTGAACATCAACCCCGCGTACAAGGTTGGGGACTCCTACGAGCAGAACCTGGCGGTGAAAGGCGACGTGACGTTCAGGATGTGGAGGATCGTGGGCAAACCGGAGAAGCTGGTGGTGGCGGAATCAAACAGGTTTGGGGTTCCAAAAGGGGGAGTGCGGTACGCTTATTCCCTGTTCAAACCGCGAGGCAAGAAGCTAGTTGTGAAGGTGGAGGCCGGGAAGCGCCCTCAGATGTGCGACTTGTTGTTTTCCGTTCATGAATATCCGAACAAAGGGCGCGTCGTGCTCCGAGTGGAGGGTATTGATGGCGGCATTACGGACAAGGGTGTCCCAGGCTTCATCGCACCAGCCCAAGGATATCAACAGGCGTACGACATCGATTTATCCAAGGGACCTGTGACCAAGCTGATATTTACTTGCACCCGGGGCGGCAGAGTCTATGCGAGAGGGCTCATTGATACGAGATACTATCGCGAGGCAAACAAGGGAATCGCGGGGATCAGGTTTTCCTACTCCTGCAACCCCACGGGCAGCCGGAACCTCCAGCCGGGCGGGGGCGAGTACCGTAGCTGGGTGGATTACCGCAAGCTCGACGAGGAGACTTGGGCGGCCGCGCAGAAGGCGGCCGGGGGATTGCCATGAACAGCGCACGGATGCGAAAGCTATGGGTCATCGCGCTCGCAGCTTGCTGGCCCGCGGCCGTGTACGCGGCCCAGCCGCCAGCCACAACGGACAATAATCTAACCGCACAGGAGAAGCAGGCGAAAGCTGCAATACGCGAAGCGTTCGAGGCGTATTGGGAGTCCCAAGCCCACCGCCAAGGAGCCGCGGCTTCGGCGGCGGAGAAGGAGCATGCGTTTCAGCAGTACTGGGAGGGGATCAAGAAGAAACTCGTGGAGTCTGACAAACAGGCCGAAGTCTCCCTGCGCAAGGTGTTCGAATCGGAGTGGGCGAGCGAACTCAAGCGGACGGGACGCATGGCCACGCCCGAGCAGAAGAAGCTCGCGTTCCGGGCTATCTGGGGAGGCTATCTGGGGACACCATACGCATTAAAGGCCTTGCCAACATGACCGAGATGCAGTAGCATCTGTGGCATCCCCAGACTTGCACGAGTTGTCATTCCCGGCATCCCGCACCATGTGACGCAGCGCGGGAACCGCCGGCAGGACACGTTCTTATGTGACGAAGACTACCAAGCCTACCTCGAACTCATGGCCCATTGGTGTGAGGAGTGCGGGGTGGACGTGTGGGCGTACTGTCTCATGCCGAACCACGTGCACTTGATCGCGGTGCCGGCGGTGGAGGCGGCGCTTTGCCGGGGCATTGGTGAGGCGCACCGGCGCTACACGCGTGGGGTGAACTTCCGCGAGGGCTGGCGCGGCCATCTGTGGCAGGGGAATAGCGGGAATAGGGGACAGCCACCTATTTCCGCGTTGGGAATAGGGGACAGCCACCTATTTCCGCGTTGGACAAGATAGGCCCACATGAGATAGGATTCGGGCATGCCCAGACTTGCCTGAATCGTCGTGCCCGGATTACCCCATCACGTGACGGAATGGGGCAACAACCGGCAGGACGTGTTCTTCGTCGATGACGACCGGCGCGCGGACCTCGACATGCTGGCCGAGCAAGCTGAGCGCTTCGGGTTGCGCGTGCTGGGGTACTGCCTGATGACGAATCACGTGCACCTCATCGTGGCGCCAGATGGAGAGGAGCCACTTGTCCAGGGCCAAAATAGGTGACTGTCCCCGTTATCCGTCGCCCACAACTCCGTCGAAACCGTCCAAGTCGGCGAGACCATCAATCTCAGCTCCTCTGTGCTTGGAGGCTCTGCCGAACGCATCTACTTCTGGGGCGTGTACAACTCGAACGGATACGAAGCGCTCACCAGCCCCAATGGCGCCACTTTCAGCTTCAAGCCCACCGGCGGCGGCACAACCCTCTTCGCCGAACTCCAGGTCACCATGGGCGGCGAGACCACCATCAACAGGCGCTGGGAGAACGGCCAGATGGTGGACGACTCCGCGTTCTTCGAGATCCCGCCCCAGACCATCGACCTCGACGTGGACTCGAACAACGACGGACAGATCACCGATGCGGACGATCCCATCGAGGACGACCCGCAGTTGCTCGGCTCCTTACTGCGCAACATCGGCAATGACCTGCCACTCTCCTGTAGCACCGGTGGCATGGACGGTTGCACCGTGTTGCTGTCAGCCACCGAGGGAGGCGAGCACATCGTGGTCAAGAACTACAATGGCGATGTTGTCTCCCTCCCGGCCGTGATGAGCGCGTCCAGCCGGACGTTCCGAGTGTACGCGGTGTCCATCGGCCCGGCCCGGCTCACGGCCAGCCTGCGCGACTCCACCGGCGCCGAGATCGCCACCGACAGTGTGCGCGTGCGCGCCATCGGAGTCGACCTGCGCAGCGACGTCAACGGTGACGGCGTGGTTGACGATAACGACGACCCCAACGAAGGCGAAGGCCTGGGCCGGCTCGTGGCGTACAACTGGGACGACGACAACGGCAATGGCACAAGGGATCTCGAGGACGCGGACCATCCGGTCGCGGACGAGGACAACTTGGCCGCGGTGAGCCTCACCGTGGGCCCCGGCGTGCCTGACGGCTGCAAGATCTATCTGTACGACGACGCGTACACAACGATCCGAGCCTGGACCACGCCCACCAAGGACGAGCAGATCACGCCCGACAGGAACCAGCCCTTCCACGTGGTGGGCCAAGGCGAGATGCGCACGAGCCTCTACATTGAAGGCCGATCCACGTCAGGCATATTGCACACAACCCCGCTCCGGATGAAGCTCGAAGACGAGAATGGCTTCACGCTGGACACCGACGAACTCCGCTTTACCACGGTCCAACTCACGCCCCGCGCGGCCGGCGCGGGCGCGACCGTAACCGCGCGCATTATCAACACCCACTCTGACGTGGTCTGGGGCAACCTGGGCGAGATCGACTTCGGCGACGCTGTGAGCGTCACCGCCCGCCCATCGGACACCGAAGTCGAACTCCTCATCGCCCACGACGCACCCCCAGGCAAGCGTGACGTCACTATCGCCCCCGGACAGAAGGTCAAGAACCTTTTCCACGTGGTCATGGTGGATCTGGCCGCGGATATTGACGGCGATGGGGATATTGATCTATCTGGGGACACCATACGCATTAAATGCTTGATGACGTCGCACGAATGCGTTAGCATGACGGAAATGCGTATGATGTCCCCAGATAGCTCATTGACGATCACACCCAGGAGGGCATTACCGACCTCAGCAAGAAGCCGTCCTTCGATGACGTGCCCCTGCTCGAGTGCATGGTCGAGCCGTTCAGCGTATCGCTCGCAAGCCTGTATGCGGCGAACGTGCCGAACCTCTACTTCGCCGGCCGAGACATGAGCGTCTCGCGAGTCGTCTTCAACTCGCTTCGCGTCATGGCCACGCTTGGCG
>JAJRTI010000192.1 GCA_024278415.1 Planctomycetota bacterium
CGCCTGCATCGCGGCGAGCGGCGGCCGGCCCGCGAGGCGCACCGGCATCACGTCGCCCAGCAGATCGGCCATGCGCGCGGCCGCGGCCTCGGTCCGTTCCGCGTTGTAGGAGAACTTCGGGACGTGCACCTTCTCGTAGTCTTCGATCGATTTCACAGGCGGATCGTAGTGGAACCCTCCCAGCTCCGTGCTGCCGGTCAGGTGCTTCGTCTTCAGCCCCCACACGTGCTCCGCGTCGCAATCGAACGCCGCGCCCACGTCCCACCAAGGCGCGACGATGTGGTCGTCGCCGACCTCATGCTTGAACAGGTCCATTCTAAACTGGCGCTCCACCGCCCGGCACAAGGGATCCTCGCACAGGAGCGCGTCGGGAGGCAGAATCTCCGCCCATGCCCCTGCCGGCCGGCACCACACCGGCGCGCGGTCGGGCTTGCGCAGGCCGTTCACGTCGCGCCAGCGCTTGCGCCGCGTCTCGTACACGTCACTCTCCGCGAGGTCCACGACCTGTCTCGCCAAGTCCCTCACGATGGTTCGATCTTGTGCGTTCATTTGGGGCCTTCAACCTTAATGCAGCCGTTGGTGGCGACTCAGCCATCGGATCATCCACAGGTTTCGCAGATGCCAGAAGCCTATCTGTTCTACTCACGTTCAAGATCTCGAAATCCCTTTGCACTCTCTGCATGACAGAGGGAACACAGATGTCCGCGGATACCCACAGATCACACAGATCAGAGGGAGGAATGGACGGCCACCTTGAGACGCGCTCCACTCGCGAACCCATACGCCACGGGGTTCCGAGACCGTTTCTCCCATCGCATCCTCCGCCTCCGATTCTGCGCAATCTGTGGATATGTGCGGGCATCTGCGTTCTGCTTCGTCGCTGGGTTTCGTTTGGAAAAACGGGCGATAAATCGCCCTACTACAGGCCTCGTCACCTCGCGCCGCGCATGTCGAGAACATGTTGTCGTTCCGGCCGCGATAAGCGACTACGCTTTTTCGCAGACTGCGCTGCGAGAAAAGGGCGGCTGCGCCGCAATTCGTGCTCGTCGTCCTCGACGCCTCCGCAGGGCATGCCCCTGCGGAGCCACGATTGGGAGCCAGGTTGTCAATCCTCAAGCCGTTCTCCCCCCTCCCCTTGCCCTTCCGCTCGGCATGCCGAGCGGAAGGGCAAGGGGAGGGGGAAACCGATCCGGCACCTCCGTCTGGCTCCCAATCGTGGCTCCGCACGGACATGCCGTGCGGAGGCCTAGGCAAAACGCGAAGTTATTCTACCTTTGCGGGCGTAGGAATTCCGCTGTTTTGCGAGACTTCGCTCGCAAAACAGGGCCTCCTGTCGGAGGCCATTGGATCGAGAGGCCTACGGGTCGGCTGATTGAAGATTGGAGACTGCAAATGGCTCCTTGCGCTCCGGGCACGCCTGGGCCGATTGGCAATTTCCAATTGATGTGGGTATCCAGAATGCTCAAGTAGCCACCTTCGTTTAGTGTCGGGCCATGTTGCCACGCCTACATGTGGTAGCTGATTCTTGTCAACTTGAGTATTCTGGATACCCACACCAATTGATATTCCTCAATTTGCAGTCTGCCGCATCGACAACATGTTGTCGTTCGCAAACCGATAACCGCCTAACTCACACCACGCTAGCAGCGACATGACGGAATCGTAGGGCGCTGACGAACACGTGTCAACCTCCTCGCTCCGCCTGTGGGAAGCTCCTCCTTGAAAACAAAACCGCTGCTGCGTACAACAGTGCCTCGTCGCCACACCGTCTCCACACCGAATGACGAACGCCCTATGGCCACTCAACGCCCCTACCCTGAGACATGGCAGGCCCAAACGCCCCGCGCACCTCGAGTTGCTCAACTTCCCGACGGCCGCCTGCTGGCGTTGAGCGAGCCGGGGTTCGAGTCGCCGCAGCGGACGATGCTCCACCTGTGCGAGGCACGCGCCGCGCAGGAGGGGCTGCCGACGGGGGCGCCCTTGATCGGGCCGGCCGAGTGCGTTTTCCCGTGCGCAGCCGACGCGGAACTCAGCGCGGGTGTGTGGTGCGATGCTCGTGGACGTGCGTGGGTTGTCTGGTCGGACGGCTTGGCGCTGCACGCTCTCCGCACGATCGAGCCTGTTCGCGACGCGGCGCAACTGGCCCGGCGCGCCGCGTGGCAGCCACTCCCGATTCACGCCGTGTCCCACGTCGGCAACGCCGAACGCATCTGGCTGGGCTCGGGCGTGCTCAACCCATCGGACGCCGAGTCGCTTTTCATCGCGAGCGTCTCGTTCCGATCTGGAGCGATCAACATCCACCGCGTCTCCAAGGGCGGCGCGACGCATGCAGCCATCCACTCCCACGAGCAGAACCATGCGCCGGCCCTCGCCGTGGCCCCTGATGGCAAGAAGCTTCACTTGGTGTGGCGCACGGAGGATCTGCGCATCCTCTACTGCGCGATTGACCCCGCATGCCTGGAATCAGGCGAGCCCGAGCCGCCGGACCCAACCGAAGTCTGGTGGTACTGCCACCACCCCGACGTGGCATGCAATGGCCGCGAGGTTGTCGTCGCGTACAGCACGCACATGCAGCACATCGGGTACAGCTACTTCGACGAACAAGAATGGCATCGCAATCTGCACCTCACGACGCTGCACCCGCGATTCCAGGAGACGCTGGAGCACTCACCCTGGCTGTGGACGGATGAGCACAGCATCATCCATCTCAGTTTCGTGTGTCTGACGCGGCGTCTCGTGTACGACTGCCGCTGGCTTGGCGATGGTTTTTCCGATGCACAGCCCGTCGAAGGGCTATTCCATCCTTCGCTCTTTGCTGATGACGTGCGCGTCCCGGCCGAGCGCATGTCGCTGGACTGTGGCACGGGCGCAACGCTCCTATCGAGCAGCTTCCTGCCTAAGCGCCACGGCGTGTACACGCAACTGCAACCTGCGATCGTGCTACGCCCGGGCGACGCATGGATGCCGCTCGACATGGCCGAGGTCGCGGAGCTGCGCAACTTCGCCGCCCAGCTTGAGCCCATGCGCAACGAGCCAACTCAGCCGATCATCGAGCCAACGGGCCACGACGGCGACTTCGATGGCGCACGCGTCCTCAACGGAGGAACCGTGCTCAAGGACGCTGGCCGCTATCGCATGTGGTACTCCGCTCTGCCGCTCAACACAGAACTGCGGTTGGACTGGTACAACCAAATCACGGTCGGCTACGCTGAAAGCGACGACGGTATCGCGTGGCGGCGTCATCCCGAGCAGATCACGGGCTTGGACCACAACGCGTGCGTGTTCGTCGATCCTCTTGACGTGCCGTCGCGGCGCTACAAGGCGATTAAGTTTGAGACCCGCGCACACCGGTACGATCGCGTCCACGCCACCGGCGAGTTGGGCCTCCTCGGCCGGCCGCGGCGCGGCTGGCTCGCGACGAGCGGCGATGGCTTGCACTGGCAGCGAGAGGCGGTCTCGCTCGACTTCGCTGGGCCGGAGTTCTACGGCTGGACCCCACAGAAGGCGCTATACGACGACCGCGAACCCAATCCCAGCATGCGCTACAAGGCCATTGGCTTCTGTAGCATGGTCGGCCGGCGCCGGGCCGCAACGCTCGCATACAGTGCGGACGCTCGGCGCTGGGTCGTGGCGGAGCGCTCCCCCCTACTCGATCCCATGGCCGCGGTCACGCCTATTCGCCCGGCTGGCCCATGCTCCCAGATCCATGATGCCAGCATGGCCCGGCTTGGCCCGTATCTCCTCGCGTTCTACGGCTATCAGTTCGATGGCGCGACGGAGGACATCCGCCTCGCGGTCGGCCGAGACAGCGGACGCATCAGCTACATCTTCCCAGAGACTCCTCTCATCGCTCGCGGCGAACTCGGCGCCTGGAACAGCGGCTACCTCATGCCTGTGGACCTCGTGGTCGAGGATGACACGTTTGTCTTCTACTACGGTTCGAGCGCGCTCGCGCCGGACGGGTCGCCACCGGACGCCGATGCTTGGCGCGTGTGCGGCGGCCGGGCCGTGGGGCGCCGCGAGGGATTCGTTCGGCTATCCCCAGTCGGCTCTTGCCCGACCGCGACCCTCCTGACTGTGCCGCTGTCCTTACAAAACGGCGGGCCGATCGCCCTGACGGTCAACGCCCGTCTCACGGCCGGCAGTCGCCTCCGCGTCGGCCTTGCGCAGGACGAAGCCGCGCGTCACTATCTCCCGGGCTATGAGCCGGCGCACTGCGAACCCATCACAGGCGATAGCTTGCGCCACAGCGTGCGATGGCGGGATCACCGGCATCTGCCGGCCAACGGCAATCCCTTCCGCGTGCAGATCGTGCTCGATGGCTCGCCTGCGGACGCGGTGTATGGCTTCGCGGTCCACCGTTGAGCCACTTGGCTGAGGCAATTCTGGCCACATGGTAGAGTCAAGCCAACACGAGCGCGGCCGCGATTCCCAGGCTGTTTGGGCTCTCGCACTCGTGCTCTTGGCCGCGGCCGCGTCGCCGGTCTTGCGCTACGCCGCCACCGGCCGGCGCTTGCACATGAACCCGGACATGCTCCAGGAGTATCTGAGCCACGGGATCATGCGCGATAGCATCCTTCGGCACAGGCGTTTCCCTTTGTGGACGCCTTACGTCGGCGGCGGCTATCCCCTGTACGCGCATCCCCACGACGCGTCCATGATCCTGCCGCTCGACCTGCCGGTGCTGCTCTGTGGCGAGGTCGCGGGGATCAAGCTCAACGTGCTCATCCTTTATGGCATGGGATGCATCGGAGCGTTCCTCATTGCCCGAGCTGCGTTCCCGCGAGATCGCGTCGCCGCGTTCGTCTGCATGCTCCTCTATGCCTCCTGCCCCTTCTTTGTCCGGCGGCTTGAATCGGGCAACTACAACGAACTGCTCGTGTTCACATTCCCCGCCATTCTCCTCCTCTACCTTCGCGGGCATCAACGGCCAGGAGCGTTCCTCGGTTCGATGCTGCTCATGGTGGCGCTTGTATTTTTCGGCAAGTTCTCGTTGCTCTACACGCTCCTCGCGCTCGCCGCGGTCGCGGCCGTCCATCTGATGCGCGAGCGCCGCGGCCGCCGCGCACGGCACGTGGCCTACTTCGCCGTGTTCGTTGCGGGCTTCAGTGCGCTATCCATGGTGAAGGCGTTTCCCATGCTGAGGCTCGTCCTCGCGACACGCTACACCCATGACACGATCTTCAAGACGAAGTACTTCGCGCCGATCGTCTACTTCGGGGGGTGCATGCTTGCCGCGTGGCTCTGCGCGGCCGCGGCGGCCTGGCGGCGCCGGCGCCCTGGGTCGATCTTGGCTCATCTGCTGTTGTTCGCAAGCCTCGCCGCGCCGCTTGGGCTCGCCGTCCACTGCACCCTGGCGAGCCATGCGAAGCTAAGTGAGATTGTGTGGCGCCTCCCCCTGTTCGCGCCTCGGCAGAAGGAGTTCTTCCAAATCCACACCAAGGATATCGACCCTTCGAGCATTCAACCCACGCTCACGGTGCCGTACTTCAATTTCCTCAAGGGCACAGGCGTCATCGATTGGCACGACGACAAGCTCACGATCCCCACAAACGTGCAGCCCCGATACTTCATCGACAACTTGCGCGCGATTCTGCCCAACCCCAATTACCACGGCGACGCGCACGTGGTAAACGGCCCAGGTGGTGTCTACGGCGTGGCGGCCGCGCCCAACGAAATCCGCGTCACCGCCGCGGCCGACGGCCCAACCGAGATCGAGGCCAACTTCAACTACGACCCGGCTTGGACGTCGCATGACTGCCGCATCTCGAAAGCGCAGAACGGGCTGATCCTCATCAGTATCGGTGCGTGTGAGCCGCGGGACTTCGTGCTCACCTACCGGCCAACCCTCTTCTATGTGTCGCTCGCAGGGTCGCTTGTGTCTCTCGCCATCCTTGGCTATCTGTTTTTCTGGAACGAGCCGGTGCGAAGGAGGCTGTTCTGTCTGACGGGCTGAGAATCGCAGTCGCGGGCGCCGGCCTCAGCGGCCTGTGCGCGGCATATCGGCTGAGCCAAGCAGGCGCGGACGTCGTCGTGCTCGAAGCGGGCGACCGTCCTGGCGGCTTGAGCACGACCGTCGACGTCGGCGGCGCGCCGGTCGAGCGCTACTATCACCACCTCATGCCGTCCGACCGGCACGCGCTCGAACTCGCGCGGGATCTCGGCGTGCACATCGAGTGGTTTCCGAGCAGCGTCGCGTACTGCGATGGCGAGACGACGTATCCTTGTGCCGGCATCACGGATATCCTCCGCCTCCCCACCCTCTCGGTCCGCGGGCGCGTGCGTTACCTTCTTGGCGCGCTCGCCGTCGCGTTGGCCAAAGCCGCTCTGGCATCGCTCGATGCCATGCCGCTCCTGGACTGGACCACGCGCACCTTTGGCTGGGAGGCGGCGGAACGCTTCTGGGCGCCCCTCCTCGAAAGCCGCTGGGGTGCGGCCGCGGAGCAGCTCTCCGCGGCGTGGCTCTGGCAGCGCCTCAAGAAGCGCATGAGTTGCCGCGCGTGGCCGCTCTCGGCCGAACGGCTCGGCTACCCGGTCGGCAGCTTCCAGGCGGTCATCGACGCGCTCGCGCAGGGCATTGCACAAGCCGGCGGGCAGATCCGCTGCCGCGAACATGTGCGAGGCTTCCAACGCGACGCGACGGGCTTTTCTCTGGCGACCACGCATGAGAGTATGCGTTGCGACGCGGTCGTGCTCGCCCTGCCCTTCCCCGCCATCTCACGGCTCGATGCCCCGCCTATCGCGCCGATGATCGACGAAGTTGGGACTGTGCCACACGTGGGCACGGTCGAACTGATGCTCGTGTCCGACGGCCCGCCCACCGACGCGTATTGGACAAACGTTGCCGATCCCGCGGCGCCCATGTGCGGCATCGTCGAGCACACCCACCTCGTCCCGGCCGAGCGATACGCGGGCAAGCACATCACGTATTTGGTTTGCTACGCCGCGCAGGACGACCCTCTCTGGGAACAAAGCGACGCGGAGGTCGAGTCGACGTTCCTCGAATGCCTCTGGCGCTTGGCGCCGCGTGCAAACGCCGCGCACATCGAGCAGGCCTTCGTCTTCCGCGACCACTCGACGCACGCGGTTCGCCGGTGCGGCTTCGGTGCGCGGGTCGAATCTTGGCGCCGGCCCCGCGAGGGCGTGTATGTCGTGAACGACGCCCTGGCGTACCCCGACGACCGCGGGCTCGACGTGTGCGCGATGCTGGGCCAGCAATGCGCAGACGAACTCATCGGCCAACTCCAGGCCTGAACGGAGCGACGCGTGGAGGCTCCCCTTCCGCCAAACCCAGACGCGAAGCGAAGCCGGAAGCTCCGGCGCTTCGCCGCGAATCTCGCGCTCTGCGCCGCGGCCTGCGTCGTGACCGTGGCCATAGCCGAGTTTGCCGTGCGGCCGTTCTTCCCGCAGTGGGCGCCCCGCGACGCGGACCGCAACTTCTGGGCATACGACCCGGTCTTGGGGTGGGCGCACCAGCCGAACCAGTGCGGCACGTTCCGGCATCCCGACTTTGCGGTGACGGTCGCGATCAACAGCGACGGCCTGCGCGACCGGGAGTATTCGCTGGCCCGGCAGCCGGGCAAGAAGCGCATGCTCGTGCTGGGCGATTCGTTCGCGTGGGGCTTCGGCGTGGAACGCGAGCAGATCTTCTGCAAGCGGATCGAGCAGCGCCACCCAAACTGGGAGATCATCAACGCGGCCGTCAGTGGGTACAGCACCGACCAGGAACTGCTCTATTTCGTGCGCCAAGGCATGCGCTACAAGCCCGACGTGGTGCTGCTGCTCATGCATCCGAACGACCTGTGGGACAACGCCCGCTCAGAGACGTCGTTCCACAACAAGCCGCAGTTCGCGGTGTACAACGGCCGGCCGGTGCTCATCCGACCCATCGTTCCCAAGCCCACGCGGCGCCAGCGTTTCGAGCGATTCCTCATCGACAACACCTATCTCCTCGGACGGGCCTACGTGGCGCTTCTGGGCACGGCTCGCCGGCCAAACGCTTCCGTCACGGCCGCCGGCGGCGAAGCCATCACGATCACCCTCTTGGCCGAACTGGCCCGCG
>JAJRTI010000009.1 GCA_024278415.1 Planctomycetota bacterium
CGTTGCACGGAAGCTTTGACAGTATTCCGGTACCTGGCTGTTGTACTTGGCTGAAGTGTTAAATGTTACCTATTGACGATCTCATCAACGATTCCGATCTCGCTCCGAACGACGAACCGCGCGCCTTCACGTTCCGTCTCCATCACGAGGCCCAACAACCTTATCGAATAGCTTGCTTTCATCTTCATTCAGGGCCTCGCGGCCGCGGTTCACGAACTCTCTCCACACTTCGTTGTGCAGTTGCGCAACAATCTTGTGATACCGCTTCCACTCGGCAGTGCCCTCCTTGTATTGTAGTCTTTGGTGAATGGCAAGCTGCCTCACCTTCAACTTAGCCGATGTCCATAACGTGGAATAGAATGCCTGGAGGTTGTTCACCGCGGTTTGGCTCATGCCGGCCTTTCGCAGCTTTTCTACCGCCGTTTGACGCATTGGAAGTGCGCAGCGCGCGCCTGGGGCCTCCAGCTTGACGATCATTGGCGGCCCGGTCCACTCGTCCTTCCAATCGGCGCCGGCCGTCCAGAACTCGCCGCCATATTCATACGCGCCTAGGTCGGGGGCTTTGCCTTTGTATCCGTCGGTGATGCCCGGCACAACTCGTCCAGCGTCAATCAACGGCGAGCCTTTGCGCGGACGAAAGTCCATGTTTTCGGGATCGACGAAAACGTTTTGCATGGCGAGGAGGTGGAGTTCAAGGTTGTTGGATACGTTGCCCTTCTTCGGACGAGCCGCGCCATGATAGAAAATGTATTCCGCGACATTGTTATAATACCGGCTGTTCGCGTTTTGCACCGCGAGGGTCGGCCACGGCGTCCACGACTTCTTGGGTTCGGGACGGGTCGGGATACGCAAGGCGCCGCCGCCGCCAGTTCCCAACACGGTGTTGCTGAATACCCGATTCGCATCTCCTTTGGCCGTTAGGCCCGTGTATCGGCAATTCCAGACGACATTGTGATGCAGGGTCAAGCCGCGTGTCTGGTCGTCGCCTCGAATGCCGATACAGGTGCTATCGTGTACCCAATTGTATCGCGCCACACTGCCGGCGGCCTGGGGAGTGCTGGTATAGAGCCCCGATATGTCGCGGCACGTTCTGCCGACGCCGTACACGTCATTGTATTCAACGATGCTCTCGCGGCCCGAAAACAGGATGCCGACGTTTCCCACACCGTAGACCGTGCAGCGGGCGACACGGTTGTGGCTTGCCTTGTCTTTCTCCTTCTTGCTCATGCCCGATGTGCTTTTGATGCCGGAGTACATGAGAGAGCCGTTCCAGCAAACATCATGGACGATGCAATTCTCTATCAGGTTATATTGTCCCATCATCACCAAGCCGTGCGTGTTGCTGAAAGCTAGGCTTGTGTTCCTGATGGTGTTGTGGGCGCCGACAATCAAGGTGGCAGGACTGGGCCTTCTCTTGCTTGGGGGGTTCGTCTCAGTGAGCAGTCGGCTGTAGGTTGGGAAACGCAGCCGGCAGTTGTCTATCACGATATGATTGGCGTTCTGGAAGCGGAATGTGGTGGCGAAGAACCGGAACCCACTCATCTCGATATAGCCGCAGTCTTTCCCGTCAAAGGCATAAATGCGTTTCTTGTATTCCACCTTGTGGGAATCGGGGCTCTTGCCGTCTTCCGTGTATAGGTAGAGAGTCCGTGAGGTTGGGTCGTTGAACCACTCGGTGGGGTAGTCGAGGGCCTCCAGTTTGCCTGAGAGAAAGAAGTAATCGTCGCCCCAGGTCGGCCCAGCCCCCCTGCCTGCGCCTATTCGGGAGTCCGAGGCATAGGAGAACTGGGGGCTGCCTTTGCGGTACCCGGTGACCGTCCGCGTCCACGTCCAGAACTGCTGGGCGACATTGAGCGTCGCCACCGCGCCGGTCCAGTCAACGCCGGTCTTTGCCAGCGCGCGGCAGATCATGAGGCCTCTTCTGCTGCCGAAATCAGCGGCCGCCCACTTGGAGCGGTCCCAGATTTCCTCGAACTTCATATTGGGCCAGCGCGCCTCGATCATCATTTTGCCGTCCACGAATAGCTGCTCGAAATCGCCGTCGAACGTGGTCTTATAGATAGGGCCTTTGTAGGCCTGCCATCTGCCCTTGACGGGTTCGGTTCCGCTGAGGGTGACGGCCTCGCCGGGGTAGGCCACAAAGCGGATGGGGCTGCCCTTGGCGCCGGATGTTTTCAGGGTCACCGTCTCGCGGTACGTACCTCCGCGCACGTAACACGTGTCGCTGGCGGCCATCACGTTCGCGGCCTTCTGAATTGTGCGGAAGGGCTTTGCCCGTGTGCCAGGATTCCTGTCGCTGCCGGCGGTTGACACATAATAGTCAGCGCCGAACGCGCCCCATCGGGCTAGACACAGAACCGAAAACGCCGCGATACGCGCCAGTGAAACCGGCTTCTCCAGAGTGGTTGCCATGCTTCCGTTTCTCCCTTGCTTGTATAGATGGATAGTAACACTTCAGCCAAGTATAACAGTCGGGTACCCGGAATACTGTCAAAGCTTCCGTGCAATGCCGCGTGTTGGGGTATCTGAATCCCAACGGGATTCCGGATATCGGCCCAGGGTTCGCGAGCGAAGCTCGCAACCCTGGGTTTTGAGGCGCACAGCTTCGCTCCCCCCCATCCGCCCGCCCTGCAGGGCGGGCGGATGGGGGGGAGTTCAATAGGACTGCCCTGGGCTAGAAGCCGGAAGCCCGTTGGGCTTCCCAACAGCGTTGCGTCAAGCGGAAACGCTGTCGCGCACGTTCATGGGGCCAACGGCTGTTGCAATCGGCTGAAGTGTTACGATGGATACTGATCAGGCCGAATACCCCGAAGCTTAAATGATGTAGACAGTCTGTCCTATGGCTGCATTCTACGTGTTGGACCATTAAGAGGCAACGGCTGTTTGCGCGCCATGCAACCGCGGCGGAACGTCGGGCCGGCTACCCACGGCCAGATGACCTTGACGCCTACGCAAGCCGTGGCTATCATCGCCGGCCATTGCTGCACTGTGCCATGAGAATTACCGACGATTCGATTCGAAGTCAAGGACGAGTCCGTGCCGCACATCAAGGACGTTGACACCATCATGAGAAGTCTGAACCGCACTGCTGTTGTGCTGGCTTGGTTCACCGCGATTGCAGTCAGCCTTCCCGCACCGCCAGGGTACGGAGCCCCGCCACCGACGACAGAAACCGTGGTCGATGGCATCGGCGTCTTCCCGCTTAGCGAACAAACCTGGCGCAGCCAGGTGATGTCCTATCCGGGAAAAGTAGCCGACAAGAACCGCATCTGGTCGGGCCAGGACTTCTTCACATTTGAGTACGGCGAGCCGTGCGCGTTTCGGACCAGAGACTTTGTCAAGGACTACGGCTATCACGGCGGCGGCGAGTACCGAATCGAAGACGGCAAGATGGTCTTCACCACAGGCAAGAAGGGCTTCTACTTCGGTTTCGGCGGCATCTATGGCGACCGCAAGCGGCCTTCCAACCGTTTTGGCGTATGCTGGGGGCCGAACCTGAAAGACCGATACCGACTCCGGATCGTTCTCGAACAGGACAGGCCGACGACATGGTATTTCGGCTTCGAGTCGGAGAGAAAGGGCGGCCTCCGACGAAGTCGAAGAACATTTCAGATCCCCGGCACAGGCCGGCAAGTCTTCGAGACGGACCTAGGGTTCGTGCGCAAGCTCTGGCCCCGAAAACGCATCATCGGCATCCGATTCGACTGCGCCACCCCCGGCGCCACGGTGCG
This sequence comes from Planctomycetota bacterium, assembly GCA_024278415.1. Next base: position 3,732 of record JAJRTI010000009.1, read on the forward strand.
CGTCGAGTCCATCAAGATCGCTCCCTCGTCGGCCAACGTCTATTTCCGAAAGCGATTCTATCTTTCCAAGCCGCCCGTGCTCGCGCACGCGACGTTCCATGTGTCGCCCGTGTACGACCTCTACGTCAACGGTCGGAAGGTGGATTCGGGCACGCGGTTCTACGCGACGAGCACCGCACTTCAGAAGACCATCGACCTGCGGCCTTATCTCAAGCCGGGCGAAAACGTCATCGCCTATCGCAACGAGTTCTTTAGCTGGCTGTCCGGCAAATCGAGCGCAAGTTGGCGCTTCGAAGGCGTGGCCGTGGACCGACAAGGGACGATGACCCGTATCCTCGGCGACCGCGACTGGAAGTGCAGCCTGTCGGCGGGCGCGGGATGGATGAAGCCGGACTTTGACGACAGCAAGTGGAAGAGGCCCCGCCTGTCGCGCTATTTCAATCGCATGGACAGGGTCAAGACGCCGGTGAGCACCGGCATGAATCCGAAACACATGGGCATGCTCGACGTGTCGGTGATGGGCCAGCGTTACCCGGTGTTCGAAGAGGGCGCGCCGCCCGTCTTTCGGGTGCGCCTGCCCGCGGGCGTCAAAGGGAAATACACGCCGCTCGTCGAGGTGTTCAAAGCCGGAACAAACGATCTCGTCGAGACCGCGCGATGCAAACAGACGGGAGAAGACCGGGACTTTGTCACCTTTCGCGTGGCGCTGCGCACGCGCGAAGTCGGCCCCTACCGCCTCATGTGGAAGCTCGTGGACGCGAACGGCAAGGCCGTCGAAACGCGCCGCGAGGAGATGGTGGCTGTTGGGCCCATCCCGCAAGAGCGCGTGCCGCTCGCCTTGTTCGAGAAGAACTTCGAGAAGCGACTCGAACTCGTGCGCCGCATCGACTGCACAAAACCGATGACCGACCCGAAGCGCTTCATCGACCACAGCGGCATGCACCGGCGGCCGGCGATCAATAAGAGCCGCGTCGTTCGGGCAAAGGGCATGGCCTACCGCGAGACCGGCGGAGACGCGTTCGACTACTTCGGCTACGCCCTGCGCCTGAAGCGTCGAGGCGCGCCATACCTCATCGAGGTCGTCGTGCCCGACGACAAGGACCGCTACATCTACTCGTGCGTGATCGAGCTGCACCCCGTGCGATATCGAAACAACTCGCCGCGCAAGGC
>JAJRTI010000193.1 GCA_024278415.1 Planctomycetota bacterium
ACAGCAGAGCGACGATCACTCCTGGTGATGCCAAACGCTTCTTCATCTCCATGTATCTCCTCTCGAAATCGAGACCTGAGCAACAACGAGGGGGCAGTGTGTCGCACTGATGGGGCGGAATGCCCTCGGCGGAGGAACCCGTAAGCCTCACGGGCAGAATGCTATCTGGACCACATCCACGCGGGTGCGTTGCGAGCCGAGAATCAGTAGACGCCAAATGCGTAGCGAGTTGGTGAGCCAGTGGCAACGGCCGGCACATTATCAACGACTTTGCTCTTGTAGCTCGCCCAGGGCTCTCCGCTCATCCAGCTTTCCGAATGGGGAGGCGCATCGGGGTTGCTATCCGTGTCCACCTTCAAGCACGAATCATAGATGTTCGATCCGATGGATGAGAACGCATGATTGCCGAACCCGCTTCTCCCGCTAGACGCGTCATCATCTTCGCCGACTATTGGGTCGCTCGAGTTCGTTGGATTGTCGTAGAACGGGTTGTTCGTCCACCCCTTACCAATTGGCTTAATGCAGTTTAGATAGCCGAAGGGGATCGCGAACTTGTAGGTCATGCCACAGCCGATGGCGTTTCCAAACACCGTCAGTGCCTTCCCACAGTCGTAGCAGTTGACCGCGCCGATAGAGGAGATGTGAGAGAGAAAGAGTCTCAGATTGAAACTCTCCGTTGTTCCACCTGAAGTGTACGCCGGCACCCCCCAGACGGTATCATATGCACCTCCGCAGGCACCGTAGATATTCTTCATGATGGCATCTGCGGCTTCCGTCGCCGAATTCTTGTCGTTCGCCCAAACGACTGCCCTCTGAACGACCCCATACCACGGGGTGGCTTGGGGCGCGGAGGGAGTATTCCAGACAAGGTAGTACTTCAAGTTGTTCACGTTGCCGAGGCATTTCCACGAGTTTGTGCCGGAAGGCACGCGATACTGCCACTGCATGTCCACATCCGTGTCGTAGTCGACCTGGCCCTCTGCGTTGCGTTCGGACTGCACGGAGTATGTCGTATTCCACGTGGCGCCAATCGTTATCGCGGTCACGTCGTAGTTGCCGCCACTCATATCATCGTCAAACCAGTTCACGTCACCCCATATCTCGACATCCGTGCTGTAAGTGAGCGTCTTGGTGGGGTGGGTGAGTTTCACCTTGACTTTCGTCTTCGTCCCTTGGGTGAAACATCCCACGTTGCCGCCTCCGCCGGCCGCAGCCCAGTATTCCTCTGCACCTTCCATGTCGTGGCCGTTCGTCCCCGAGCCGGACAGGTCCATGCGTTCGATGCTCGGCACAATCACGTCGATTGTGAACTCGTGTGAGGACGCGCCGCAGGACGCCTTCAGCTTCTTGCCGTCGCCTGCGCTGTTGAACGTCACCTCGATGGTTTCGCCGGTTCCGCTTTTGATGCCGCTCCACTCGGGCTGGCCGTCTGGCCAACTGCTGCCGCCCTTGAGCACGGCCTTGAACGTGTACTTCGTGCCCTTCAGAACGACCAACGTATCGGGCGCATCGCGCCACGAGCCGGTCGCATAGATCTTGACGCCGTCCACGCCCTTCACGTTCAGCGTGTGGCGCTCGCTTTCGGCGGTCACGCCGTTCTTGGTCACTTTCGCGTAGATTTCCGCTTGGCCCGGATCGCTCGTGTCCAGCTTCGTCACCAGCGCGCTCTCGTCTTCGAAGGCGCCCAGGTTGTCCCCGTCGAGATACCATTTGTTCGCGGCCGGGTCGTCCGGGGCCAAACCTGCCGGCATCAGCTCCGCGGCGCAATCGACCTTGTCGCCGCTGGTTACCGTGCTCGATTGCGCGGCCGCAGGATCAAGCAGCTTCATGCCGAAGATCAGCAGGCCGAAGGACTGCTCCGCTACGCTCTCTTCGCCGGCGATGCCCTCATTGACGACGGCTTCCGCGTTGTACGCCCCGGCAGGAAAGGCCATTTTCGTCCAGGTTGCGGTACCGTTCTGGCCGGGGACTTCGTTTTTCTTCTCATCGCCCTGCATGATGCGGATCTTCTGTGATGTTGGCTGGTAGTCGTTAGGCACGATGGTGTAGCCGAAGGTCACATCGGTCGCCATCTCGCCGCCGCCTGGCAAGAGGGGGATGGTTGGGGGACTTGCGGAATCGAACGTGAGGCCGAACACGGTCACCTTGTTGCTGTTCGCTGAGAAGTCTGTTTGCGCAGAGATGACCACCTTAACGTGGTACACCTCGCCGGGCAGCGCGGCTTGGGTGATGACCCAATTCTCCTGCACTTTGCCGTTCGCGTCAAGCGTTCCGCAGTTCATCGATGATCCCTCATAGTCCGTGAAGTAGGCCTTCGCAGGGTCGGCATCCGCTCCGCCTGCGTCGGTAATCTGCACATCGTACACCAAGCCCTCGGCCCATGCGGTTTCGTCTTGCTTGCCGGTATACTGGGCTTTCATCTGCGCGCAGAACTGGATGGTGTTCTGGGCGCCGGCCGGAGAGCCCTTGTCCGCGGTGGGATCCGTGATGGTCAGCAGGGGCTTGTACACCGCGCCCTTGAAGTGCAACTTGAAGCCTTCGCCAGCCTGGCCTTCGGTATCCAAGAAGTGCCCCTTGGCCGTGACGGTGTATTGAGGGTTGTCCGAGTCGAACTGAACGAATGTAGCCGTCAGTTTGCCGTTGTTGCTGGCCGCGCCAGGAGCGCCGGACCAGACCACGCTCTTTTCATCGATCACTTTGCCGGCCGGGGCCTTGAGCTTGTACGTCTGGATACCCACAAGGTTCACGACATCCTTGCCAGTCTTCGTGAGTTCGCCGCTAGGCGGCACAGTTTCCTCGAAGGTCGCGCTAGCTTCCAGGCCGAACGCCTGAGGCGCCAGGCCCGCGAACACGATGATCACAATCGCTGCACAAAGCGTATGTCTTGTCCCGTTCATGCTAACATGCTCCTTTCGGTGGGAACAGGATGGAATGAATGGTCTGCCATCGGTTTGTAGTAGGCATGTGAATGCCTTTCTCCAGCAAGCGCTCACGCCTTGAGCCGCGCCTGTAGGCGATCACTCGCCTACTACAAGCGCAGGGCGCGTGCGCGCTACAACCGGCTTACTTGCGTTTCCGGGGCTTAGCCTTGCTCTTGCCTTTCTTGGACTTGCGGCCGTCGACGTTCTTGAGGCCGAAGCGCTCGATGTACTCGATGCGCAGCTCGGCCCGGCGGCGGACTTGGCTTTTGGGGTAGAGCTTCATGAACTTCTTCAACTCGATGTAGGACTGCTTGTAGTTGCCAAGCTTCTCCCAATACACCTCGGCAATCCAGTACTGCGCGAGGTCGCTGTTGTGGCCCTGGGGTTGTCGTTTGACGGCCTCGCGCAGCCATCGGATACACTCGTCGAAGTCCTCGCCGGCGATCGCGCAATGCTCGCCAATTTCGATGCAGGCCCAGGGCACGAAGCCCGATTCGGGGTACGTGGCGAGAAGCTGCTTGTAGCATTGCGTGGCTTGCGCATACTTGCGGAGGTTCTCGTAGGCCGAGGCCTTGTAGAAGAGCGCCTTGTGCGCGTGCTTGGCGCGGGGCCAGCGCCGAAGCACGTCGTCGAACGCGGCGATGGCCCCGCGATAGTCGCCGTCCTTCTGGAGTTCGAATCCCTCCAGAAAGCGCTTCTCCGCGTCGCGGCTGAGCGCGTACCATTTGTTGTGCGCGGCGTAGTAGAGGGCGGGCTCGATGCCCTTGCAAAGTTGGCGCACGTCGTCGTACGCAATGATCGCCGCGCGCGTGTCCGCGTTGGCGATGGCCGCGTCGCCTTGCGCGGTGAGGACTTTGCAGAGGGTGGTCTTGACTCGCAGGAGCCTGGCTTCGAGTTGCTTGCGCTCCGCGCCTTGCGAGGGGATGCGGTCAAGGCCTTTGACGAGGATGCGCCGGGCCATGAGCAGGCGGCCTTTGTCCGTGGGCGCGTGTTCGAGCGCGGCGTCGGCCAAGGCCAAGTGCGCGCGCAGGAGGGCCACGTCGAAGGCCTGGGGACGCTGCTCCGGGACTTGGGCTTGCTGCGCGTCGAACGCGGCGAGCGCGTCCATGTGCCGGCCGGCCTCGACGAGAGCGATGATGTACTGCTGGAGGCTGGCGAACTCGAACCCTGCATACCTGGCCTTGGCCGGCTGCGTGTACGCGTCCGCGGCTTCGGCGTAGCGTGGTTGATCGAAGCGCAGGCTGCCGAGGAGCATCGCGGCCTCGAGGGGTACGTCGGGGTGGTAGGTGTTGGCGCGGGCGGCGGCCATGAGTAGCTGCACCTGTCTGGGGACACGATCCGATCCGGCGGCAGACCGCCGGCTTCCGGATCGCGTCCCCTCCGCGGCTGGGGACACGGTCCGATCCGCTCCCCCCCTGTTGTCCCCCCCAGTGGGAGGGACTGTAGCGGAGGGCGTGGCGTCCCCGCGCTTAGCCGCAGCCATCCGCTCAAGGGCTTGGGCCTCTTGGGTCATGCGGAAGCTGGCCGCGCCGCCGGTCTTGGCCGCGATGCGCAGGAGTTTCGCCGCGCGGGCGTAGTCGCCGGTGCGGATGCAGCAGAGCGCGAGCTTGTCGATGAGGTGGGCGTCCTTGGGCTCCGCGGCGTGCGCGGCCTCCAGGTAGAGCACGGCCTTGTCGTATTGGCTGTCCATGAAGAGCTTGAGGCCGCGCGCGCGGGGAGAGGGCGCGGCGTGGACCACAGCGCACAGGATGAGGAGCATGAGCGCGGCAGCCAACTAAGAGCTTGAGCCCGCGTGCGCGGGGCGAGGGGGTTGCATGTGCCGGAGCGCACAGGGCCAGGACCAGGAGGAGAGCCGACGCGAGGCGTATCGGGCTGCCGCTCGTTCGTAGTGAGGACCGTAAGGGCCTCCTCTGTTGATGCGCGCGGGCCAGGCAGAGGCGACCCTTACGGGTCGCACTACGAACGCACCCGATGCCAACGGCATGTGGACTCACCGCTTGCCTCCCTTCGTTGCCTTGCGCTTGGGAATGCCCTTCGGAGGTTTGTGGCCTTTCCAAGGGGCTTGGCCTTGCCGAATCAACTCGATGAGCTTCGGCGCGCGGTCCCGGCCGCACACGGTGTCGGGGTACCACGTCGCGAGCAGGTCGAGCGTCTCGATCGCCGCCTTCTCATCCCCCATGCACGCGCCCTGGATGTAGCCCTTGTAGAACATGGCCTCCGACGCGTAGATCGTGCTGCGATACTCCGCCACGAGCCCGTCGCACGCTTCGATGGCCTCCTCGAACCGATGCATGCTCGTGAGCACGCGGGCCTCGAAGAGCCAGGCACGCGGCGCGAGCTTGTGATCCGGGTGGCGCTTGTAGAACGCGCGGAACGCGTTGCGGGAGTCCGGCCACTTGCGCAGCCACCAGTAGCACAGGGCCATGTGGAACTCGGCCTCGACCGCGGCGTCGGTCTGAGGGAAGTTC
>JAJRTI010000194.1 GCA_024278415.1 Planctomycetota bacterium
AGCGGCCTGCGTCCGCAACCCTGGGCTAGAAGACAGAAGCCCGTTGGGCTTCGGGATTGCGCTTCCGTTGGTTGAAGCGTAATCCCGCAAAGGGCGTGATGTCCAAAGCCCGGCGATTGTGGCACTTGGCTGAAATGTTACTTTTCGGCATCCTTCCCAGCGCGGCGCTCGTTTGCCCGCTGACGCGACCGAACGAGCTTGCACTGGGCTATGTTGTGATGCGCCTTCGGCGCATGTGCATTCTGCGCCGGCGCACCACGGGAATGAACGCCCAGTTTACTACGTACGTTCAGACCTGCACCCTTTTTAAAGAAACCGGACAAGGCGGGGTTCGCCCGCAACCCAAGGCCTCCGGCTGTCATGGATCAGAGGCAAGACGTGGCGTGTGGAGGGCAGGTGCTGCGTATTGCGTATTGCGTATTCGGATCGCGATCCGAGATTCGCAATACGGAATACGGAATAAGCAATACGCTGCCAAGAGTGCACCCATACCGCGCAACTTCTCGTTTTTCGCGACCGTTCCAACGGTGAAGGCGCTAAACGCGGGACGCTGCACGCTCCATCAATAGTCCGACCATCGCTTCTCGATGCGCGTGACCCGCTCGTCTTGGAAGTAGATCGTGTAGCGCCAGTTGTTCTCGGAGTAATACCAATACGCGTACTTGTAGCTCATGCCCGAACTTTGGCTGCTGTTCGCATAGTTGGGTCCGCCCTTGATTGCGCGCACTTCGTTTTGGCGCATGCCTAGAGCAGCCACGCGCGCGGACGCATACTTCCTGAGCACCTTCTTGCGCTACTTGCCGGACAATTGCTGGCCGTTCAGGAAATAGACATCGCTGTCCGGCACATCCCGCCGGCTACAACTCACCTCCACCTCCGTGAGCTTGCCGTTGCGGAAGTCGAACTTCGTCTGGACCGGCCCCTCCTTGTAGTAAATGTAGTCGTACTTCGTGGTCTGGCCGTCGTTCTCGCTTGTGTTCGAGTTGACGCGGGAAGGGGGGCCGAAGGCCTTCTTCACCTCGTCGGGATTGATCTTCTTGAAGTCGATTTCCTGGTAGAGCGCGATCTGCCAGATGGGCGTCTTTTTCTTGCGCTTGCCCTTCTTTTTGCGCACGAACGATGGCAGGGCCTCGTCCGCGCCGCCGGCTGCGTCCGCCTTGTGCGCTGCGTAATCCTCCTTCGTCATCCACTTCCCGCCGACCTTCTTGTGCTTTAGCGCGACGTGTGCGCGGGCGTAGTTGGGGTTGATGGCCAACGCGGCCTCATACAGATTCTTGGCCGCTTCCCGGGGCAGGTAGTAGCGCTGGGGGGAACTCGCGGCCCAGCGGCCCGCGTCGTAGTAAGCCTTGGCCGAGGACTTGGCCTCAGCCTGCTTCTTCTGTGCGTCGAACAGCTCCTTCGCGAAGGACCGGGCGATCGCGGTCATGTGCTCCGCGTGGCACCACTTGAGCAGCTTCGCTTCGCCTCGCTTGTCTCCCGGCTTGAGCGCTGCGCGCTTGGCATCGAACTGCTTGCGGAAGTCCTCTTCGTACACGATGCGCGCGACGTCGTCCTTGGGCACGGTCTTGGCCCGCGGGATGCGGATGCGCGCGGTCTCCAACGGCAGCAACAGCCAGGAGTCGCCCTTGTCGACGACCTTAGCCTCCAGGAAGTAGCCCTTCTTGAAGTGGACCACGTCGGACCATGCCGCGCCGGTTGCGAATAGGGCCATGCACACAACTGCACTGAGACGTCTTGCCATGATGTCCCTCCGGTCGAATATCCGAATCCCACGTGTCGCACGATTACACACGTCGCGGCCCATTCTATCTCCAGGCCGGTTCAAGTCAACCACCGTACCATTTTGCGATCCGATGGATGTCCACCCCAAGGGCATAAGCCAGGATGACCTTCCGGTTGAGCAGCATCCTGCGCCAGGGGCCGCGCTCCTGCCAGCGCCGCGCCGAGGTCACGACCTCGGCCGGCGCGATCGCGACGTAGCCCATGCGGTTCAGGCGCACCACCAGGTCGAAGTCCTCCATGATGGGCAGGTCGGCGAACCGGCCCACCCGGCGGAATATGGCCTTGCGCATGAACAGCGCTTGGTCGCCGTACGGCAGGCGAAGGCGCCGAGAGCGCATGTTGCTGGCCCACTCGAACACGCGATACGCGCAGCCCGGCGCATCGAGCCGAATCTGGAACGCGCCCGAACTCACGCCGCGGCGCTTGAGGATGGCGCGCACGTGCCTGGCGTAGTCCGCTGGCAGGCGCGTGTCCGCGTGCAGGAACAGGAGGGTGTCGCCGGTGGCGTGTTCCGCGCCCAGGTTCATTTGCGTCGCGCGCCGGCGGGGGCCCCGGAGCACCCGCGCTCCATGCCGCCGCGCCACGTCCGGGGTGCCGTCGTCGCTGCCGCCATCCACCACGATGATCTCCACGCCGGGCGCCCGCGCCGCCGCGAGCGTACGCGGCAGGTTCTCGGCTTCGTTGAGCGTGGGGATGATAACCGAGATGCGGCCGCGGCGCTCAGCCCGCTCCCGCGCGTGCTCCCACACTGGCAAATCCTCGGGCCGATCCACGTCGGGTAGCGGCATGAGGGTGGACGCGGCCGCGCCCGCGCGGCGAGCCGCGGCGAGGCTCTCGTCGAGGACTGTGTCCGTGCTCCAAGTGATGCCCTGGAACAGCCCCGGCACCGCGCGGCGCAGGCCCACGAGATAGTACCCGCCGTCGGTGGCCGGGCCGAACACAACGTCGCTGTGGCGCAGGGAATCGAACGCCTTGCCCACGATCTTGGAGTTCATTCCCGGGCAGTCGGTGCCCACGATGACGACGCGCTCCATGGGCTCGTCGAGTGCGCGGGCCGCGGCGCGGCACATGTGCTCGCCAATGTCGCCGGGGCCTTGTGGCGCGTAGCTCAGATCTTCGCCGAGCCACCCGCGCAGGCGCGCCTCGTCGCCGCCGGCGTACGCGATCTCGATGGCGATGCCGGTGCGTCGGCGCAGGCGCCGCGCCCATCGGAGGGTGTGCTCGGTCATGGCGCGCTGAAGGCGAGCCGCGCCCTGCCTCCCCAGCGCGGGGATGAGCCGCGTCTTGGTCTTGCCAGGCTCCGGCCAGCGCGCAAAGACCACGAGCCGGCCCCGCGGCGCGCCGCCGAAGCGCCGCGGCTGGCAGGCCGCGAGGAAAATCGTGCCGAGTATCTTCGTGCCTGCTGCAACCACGCCCCGCAGCGTGCCGCTGATCTTCGACTGGCCGATGCGCCGGCGATAGCTCACCGGCGTCTCCTGCACGCGCACCCCGCGTAGGGCTGCCTTCACCTGCATCTCGACAGTCCAGCCGAAATCTGGATCGCGCATCTGGAGCGCTTCGAGCGTCGAGTAGCGGATCGCCCGGAACGGCCCGAGGTCGCTGAAGCGCTTGCGCCACAGGAGCCGGATCAGTGCGCAAGCGAGCCAATTGCCGAACTGCTGCTGCACGCTCAGTGCGCCAGCCTCGCGCTCGCCAAGCGTGCGCGAGCCGATGACCAGATCGGCTTCGTTGGCCGCGATGGGATCGACGAGCCGGTCCATCTCGTCCGGGTGGTCGCTGAAGTCCGCGTCGAGGAACACCACCACGTCAGGCCGGCCGAGCGCGGCAATCCCTGCCAGGCAGGCGGAGCCATAGCCGCGTCGCGGCTCATGGACCACGCGCGCGCCGGCCGCTCTGGCTACGTCAGCCGTGGAGTCAGTCGAGCCGTTGTCCGCCACCACCACATCATCCACCCACTTGGGAATCGCGTGGATGACGCGGCCGATGGACCGCTCTTCGTTGAGCGCGGGGATGACGATCGCTACCGATGCTCCGCGCCTCACGTGGCCCCTCCTGCCTTGCGGCCGGCCCACCATTCCCACCCGAGCAGACACCACACGGGCACGTATTCGGCCCACACCACGCCGTTGTCAAAAAGGCTCGCGTTCATGTCGAACCGGAGGTAGTAGATCGGGAGGAGGGGAGTCAGCAGGAGCAGCGACACCCGCAGCTCGAATGCCAGGAAGGGCACGAGCCAAACATAATACCAGGGGAACTGCGTCGGGCTAAGGAGGAAGAGCGCCGCGACGGCCCACATGAACCGCCGCGCGACGTCGCGGGGCGCGGCCGCGTCGCGGCGCACGAGCCAAGCGATCCACGCGAGGAGCAACACGAACGCGATGGCCCGCGCGGCAAGCGGTGCTAAGCCGGCAATGCTGGGCGCGAGTTTGCCAATGCCCTGGCATGGCCAGAGGATTAGCATGAAGAGCGCGTCGTTCATCTCCCAGCGCTTGCCGTACGCGGCAAAGCCGGAGTCGGAGCCGATGCCTGCCGCGAGGACCGGCGCGTAGAGCACGGCCGTGACGACGGCGAAGGTCGCGGCCGCGGCAAAGAGCCGCCGCGGTTGCTTCAGCAGCGGACGCCACACGACCGGCAACAGAATCAGCGGCCAGACCTTGGCCGCGGTAGCCAGTGCGAGGAGGAGCGTGCTCCAAACCGGCCGGCCGCGGACCGCGAGCAGCAGCGCGGCCAGCAGAAACGGCAGCAGCACCAGGTCCATGTGCGCGCTGTTGAAGCCCTCCTTGACCACGAGCGGGTTCCACCAGTACACCGCGGCCAGCGCGGCGGGCAAGCGCAGTTCGCGCAGCAACGCCAGCAGGAGCACGAACGTCGCGATGTCGAACGCGAGCAGCACCGCGCGCCAGGCCCAGAGCTGCCAGGGCCCCAGCCAGTGTGCGATTGCGAACGCGGCCTGCGCGACGGGCGGGTAGATGGTGCGGATGTCGGGATGGTTCACGCGCGCGTTCACGGGCTCGGACTCGGCCGCGAGCGCGCGCAGCTTGGGCAGGTCGGAGTCGGCCGCGGCGTCTGGCGCGTGCGTGTAGGGGTTGAGGCCATGCGCGAGCACGCCACCGTCCCAGAGGTAGCGAAAGAAGTCGTCCTCAAGGATCGGCGTGGAGGGCAACATGAGCCCGCGCATGACGAGGCCGGCGACGAACACCCCGGCGATCGTGCGCCGGCTCGCGGCCCGCGGCGCCACCAGCACTGCGGCGATGTAGGCGGCCCCGGCCGCGGCCATGAGCAGCACGAACGCGAAGATCGGCCGCTCCTCCATGGGGCTGCCGTACGCGAAGCGCCGCGAGAGCGCGAGGAGAGCCGCGTGGCAGCCAATGAGCGCGAGGCCAAGGCTCACCCACCAGGCGTGCCGCCTCGTCATGCTCTTCGCGGGCGACGACTCTTCGATCTGTTGGCGGTCGTCATTGGTCATTGGTCATTGGTCATTGAGCACTGAGCACTGAGCACTGAGCACTGAGCACTGAGCACTGAGCGTGTCCCCCATCAACCATCAGCCATCAAACCATTAACCATATCCGCCACACCTCACCGCTGCCAGGCCATGAGCTTGTTGAAGACCTTCTTGAGCATCGGCGTCA
>JAJRTI010000195.1 GCA_024278415.1 Planctomycetota bacterium
CCGCAAGGCGCTCGTCGCCATGTTGTGGCAGCACGCGCGTTGGCTCTACGCCAACGACCGCGATGCTCTCACCGGCACAAGCGGCCAGCGCGAGATCGACTACGTGCGTGGTTCCGTCGATTACCAAGTGAGCCAGCTTCCCGCGTCCGAGCGCGGACAGTTCGACGGCATTCGCACCACGCTCCAGGCCTTGAGAAAGACGTTGGTGGACGCGGAGAACGTGAAAGAGCGCCTCTCGATCACCGGCCTCTATGCCGTGCACCGGGGGGAGGCGGCTAAGCTGTTCAAGAGCGAATTGCTCAAAGGCAACGTGCGCAACGCGCGGCGGGCCCTTCAGCGGTTCCTGGCCGAGGACACGTCCGAGAGCGATAAACCGGAAACGTTGCGCCAACTGCGGGCCGCATTCGACCTGCTCAAGCACATGGACCAACGCGCCAGGAGCCTGCCGCCGGCCGAGCGGGAGGCGTACCAGGAGTTCCGCACGCTCGTGCTGGAGCAGTACGGGAAACGGCTCGAAAAGACCGCGCTTCAGGCCTACAGCCAAGCTTTGGATCTGGGCAAGAAGATCGCGGCGTTGCCCGGCCGCGGGGGGGCCGAGAAGCAACAGCAGCAACTCCAGAAGCTGATGGCGCAGCAGCGCCGGCTGCTCGACGCGTACCGAAGGCTGCGTGCAGAGCAGATTCGCCATTGGCTCGCTACGCATCCTAAGGCCGATCGCCTCGCGCGCCTGCAAGCCATCATCGCACAGAAGACGCAAGAGATTCGGAGGCAGATCCAACTGATCGAATCCAACCGCGGCGAGACCGGCAAGTCCATCTTTGAGGCCAACTCTAGCAATCGCATGGCCTTCTATGGTTTCGTCGCCATGCTCAACAAGCTGCGCGCGGAGCGGGACGCGGCGCAGGATCTCATGGTGAAGTGGTTCCCCAAAACCACGGGGAGGGGAAACTTCGACACGACTCGAAGGCAAAAGCTAATCGACTCCCTCTATGCCGACATCAACGGCGAACTGAAAGACCCGGGAAACGCCCAGGAGTGGAGGCGCAAGGGAGGCGCCATGGCCTACATCACATACTACGGTCCCAACGGCGCGGCGCGGTGGTCCAATGACGAGCGCGTGAGCGAGAACCGCTACTGGATGGAAGCCTACTGGCAAGACACGCTCACGTATCTGCGGGGCCGGCGCCGGTCCCTCTTCCTGGAAGACCCCACCAAAGATCCGAGCGAACGCGTCGACGCCTATCTCGAGCATTTGAAAACGGAGCGGGCCTACTGGAAGAAGCTTGGGCAGTGGTACTCCAGCGGCGTTTTTTCTGAATTCGTCGATCTGGGGGCCGGCTTCAAGAAGACTGCGGAAGACCTGAAGAAACAGGCTCGCTTGGCGGAGGCGCCCTCGCTCATCAACTCGCTCCTCGCGGCCGGGCGAAAAGGGAACCCGCAGAAGTTCTACGCGCTGCTGGCCAAGTTCCTGGACCGCAATCTGAACGCTGCGCAGGAAAACTACCAAGAGTATCTCAACACGCCGGTAACCAAGTACGGCCTCTCCCAAGCCTACTACGTGATGTTCTCGAGTCTGAATCCGTTCGGGAGCCGCTGGAACCCCCACACCGTGCTCAAGCAGTTCCGCAAGCACGCCGCCGAAATGCAACGCCTCAGCGGCGCGTTGCGCCTCGCGGCCGATGTTCCGGTCGAGCAGCTTCGCAAGCAAGCGCCTAAGGTGTTCGCCCGCCTCCTGGAGAAGGGCTTCATCGCCAAGAGTCGCGAGCGCCACTACGCCATGTCTCCGCAAGAACTGCGCAAGCGAGACCCCCAAACGTATGAAGCCCTCGCGCGCAAAGGCTTGATCTCGGAGTCTCGCTATGCCGTCTCCCCTCAGGAACTGCTCAAACGAGACGCCGAGACGCATAAACTCCTCCTGCACAAAGGCCTGATCTCCAAGTATCGCTATGTCATATCGGAAGGTTTCCGCTTCGAGGCGGGGACGGTGTTGGACGAGGCCTCCAAGCGCACCTGGCTCGACCAGATGGTGAACGTGCAGTCCGTGCTCGAAGCGGTCGCAACCGTGGTGGTCCCCGGCGGCGCGGCCAAGTGGGGCGCCGAGGCGATCTGGGGCGCCGCGGCCGGACGCTGGGCCGTGCTACAGGGCATCGGCAAGTTCACCACCGAAGTCGCCCTGTTCACCGCGTTCAGCCGCGCCGGCACGGTGCTCGTCAATCCTGAAGTCGCGTTGCAGGAGGACTATTGGACCCTCGGCGCGCTCAGCAAGGAGTTCATGCACAACCTCGTCATCATGGCCGCGCTCCACGGCTCGTCAACAACTGCCGGCAAGTTCGGCAAAGAGATCACCGAGGCCGAGCGTTTGCAGTACACCGCGAGCGATATCTTCAACATGCCCCTGTCAAAACTGAGCCAAGTCTCCACGAAGGAATGGATGTATGCAGCCCTCCGGCCGACGGCACGCGTGGGCTTGGAGGCTGGGACGATGATGTACGTGGAAGGGGTGTGGTCCGGCAAGCCCTTCTCGGCCGAAGAACTCTTCCGCACGCTCATCTTCATGGGCGAACTCAAAATGGCCGGCGCACCCTTCGCACGCCCAGGAGCCGGCGCGGGCTACGAACCGCGGGAACTCCGCATCCGCGAGCGCACGGCCTTGCTCGACAACCCCCAGGTGAAGAAGGCGCTGCCGGCCGAGCAACTCGCCAAAATGAAGTTGGGCGTGGACATGGTCGAGTCCCTCCCGCCCGCGCAGCGCTTGCTCGCCCGGCAAGAGTTGTGGGGGCAAATCAAGAAAGCCCTGGGCGAGCGGTTCCCTGGCCTCAAGGGCATGGAAGGCAAGTTCCTTGGCCCGGCAGCCAAGATCACCGGCGTGGTCGAAGTCGTCGACGCCGGCGGCCAGACGAAGAAAGTCCTGCTCGGACAAAAGCTGGGCGAGGGCCGAGGCAGCAAGGTTTACGTGGATCCGGCGAATCGGAATCAAGCCATACGGGTGACGGATATTTCCTCTGACAATGCCGCTAAGATCAAGTATCGCAACGACGAACGAGGCCGTAGCGCTCTTGAGGAGGCCAACAGTCCCGCTATCCGTATCGCCAAGCGCGTCAAGGTCTATAGGGTCGGCGAGAAGCAAATCGAAGTGGTGGAACGCATCGGAGGCCGCCCCAAGTACGTGGAATGGAAGCCGGGCATGAAGCTGACCGAGGGCCAGAAGCTCGTGTGGGAGAAGGCGCTGCGCGACTTGAGTCGGCAAGGCCTTGTTCTGGTGGATCTCAAATCGGACAATTTCATGTGGGAGAAGCTCCCAGGGAGCGACCGCTGGCGCATCGTGGTCATGGACCCGGGCGCTGTGGCAAAGCCTTCTGAGGCCGCCTTGGCTAGTCTCTTGAAGGAGTATCGCAACCTTCGCGAGTACCAACTGGAGCTGTTCAGGGGCACGAAGGAAGTGCTTCCGGTCGACAAGGCGCTCGCCAAACTCAGCGACGCGGAGTTCGAGCAACGATTCAAGAAGTACACCGGCGAGACCGGACCTTCGTCCCGGCTTCCTTCACCCAAGGTCGTCCGCACTTCGGGCGTGGGCGAGAAGGTCAAAGCGCTCCAGAAAGTGCGCGAGCAGGTCTTCCAAGACATCCTGCTCAAACGGTTCAACGGCGAGTGGCAGAACGCGGTCAACGCGTTCAAGGCCGGCAAGTTGAGCGCCCCGGAAATGAGGCATCTCTTCCAGATGCGCAGGCGCATCGTGGACGCCATGGCTAACGAGATCGTGGCCGAACTCTACGGCGAAGCGCGGGCCAAGAAGGAGAAGCTCTGGGTCGCGTTCGGCTCGGAAAACCTCACCAGCGACTACGACCTGAGCTTCAAGGGCGAGAAGCGGGAGCTGGCGGTGCTGATGTTCAACGAGCGGTTTGTGAGCGGATGGGGCCGGGCCTTGGGAATCCACGGAGTCGAGTCCGCCACTCGCCTGGATACCAACGTCTATACCGACCCGCGCTTCGACCAGTTCAAAGGCGGCCGGGGCGATGTCATGTCCCAGGAGACCGCGGCACAACTGGCGGCTCGGAGGTACATGACGAACGGCCAGTGGCAGGCGCACCGGAAAAACGTGATTGAGAACGCGCCGGAAACGCTGCGAAGCAAACTCAAAGAGATGTTCGACAAGATAGACGTGGAGTATGGGCAGGCAGAAAAGGTGTTGACGCGGGAGATGAAGGGGAAGACTGGTGAAGACGCGCACGTGGCCGCGGCCAACAAGCTATATGGAGAAGCTCTCAAACGCATCGTCCATCTGAAAGAACAGTATCTCAAGGCTTCGGCGAAGGACCGGCCGAAGATCGCGCAGCAGATACGGGATACCCAGTCCAAGGCCCTGTATTTTGCGAGCGAGGCCTACCTGACGGAAGCGGCCATCAAGCACGTGGTCTTCAACACCCAGGCCGCGGGCCGCAAGATCACAGCCGAATCCCTGCTCAGTGCGGACAAGCCGAAACTCGAAATGCCGATGTCCGCAAATGAGGCCCGGCAGTCGTTCCTGGAACAGTCAGGCTACGTGTTTCACCAACTGAACCACTACAAGAACTACCGTGCAGACCACCAGACCGCATCGAAGCTCGCCGCGAAGGTTTCGAAGTATTTCGTGCGGGCACTGGACGCGGCCAAACTGGCGGGGGTAGACCTGAAACCGCTCGAGGGGCTCGTCAGGCAGACGGTGGAAGTGGAAGCCAACCGCGGCAACGTGCAGAAGGTGGGCGAAATCCTGTCCGGGTCCAAGGCCAGCGAATACGTGGACCAGGTCAAGCAGGCGATCCATCGCCTCAACGGCGAACTGTATAAGAAGGCCCCGTCGGCCGACTTCAACCTTCAAGGCCGGGCGCGGCCGACGCGGCGCACCGTGATCGTCCTGCGGCCGGGCGTCTCTGCCAGAAAGGCCGCCTGAACGCGGAGGCGACATGCCGGCCACAAGGCAGGCGCCTGGATTGCGAGGGCGTTCGCCGCGCGCCGGACGCGCCTGGTTGGCGGCGCTTGACTTGGCCGCGGCAGATGATAACCTCCCGCCATCGTTCCGCATCGGCGCCCGCCATGGAGGGAGTGGTGGAATGATGGAACAATGGAATGGCGGAGCGCCGCCGTTCCATCCCACCATTCCACCAGTCCGTCCTTGTGCCATTTCTCTGACGTCCGTCCCATGCCCGACCGCATAGGCCTCATCGCCGGCAATGGCCGGTTCCCGATCCTGCTCGCGCAGGGAGCGCGCAAGCACGGCGTGGAGGTCGTCGCGGTGGGGCTGGAGGACGAGGCGTCGCCAGAGCTGGCGGACCACGTGGACGTGTTCCACTGGTCGGCCATGACCAAGCTCGGCCGCGTGATCAACATCTTCAAAGCCGAGGGCATCACCCGCGCGTACATGGCCGGGGGCGTGCGCAAAGCCAAGCTCTACGAGCGGCTCAGCCTCAAGATGATCCCCGATTGGCGCACCGCCACGCTCTTCTACAAGCGCGTCCGAGACAACAAGGACCATACGCTGTTGGAAGCCGTGGTGGACGAGTTCGCCGGCGAGGGCATCCACTTCCACGACTCGACCGAGTTCATGGGCGAGCACTTAGCCGAGGAGGGCTGCATGACGCTGCGCCTGCCCACCGAACGCGAGGCCGGGGATATTGAGTTCGGCTGGGGCATCGGCAAGCGCGTCGCGGAGATGCAGATCGGCCAGACCCTCGTCGTCAAGGACAAGTGCGTCGTCGCGGTCGAGGCCGTGGAGGGCACAGACGAAACGGTCAAGCGCGCCGGCGCGCTCGCGAAGAAGGGCGCGGTCGTCATCAAGCTCGCCAAGCCGGACCAAGACATGCGCTTCGACGTGCCGACCATCGGCGTGCAGACCGTGGACACACTCAAGGCCGCCGGCGTCTCGGCCGTCGCGGTCGAGGCCGGCAAGACGCTCATGCTCGACAAGCCCGACCTGCTCGCGGCCGCGGACGCGGCGAAGATTGCGATCGTGGGACGGAACTGAAGGAGCCGTCATGGGTTTCCTCATGGGACCTGCGAATCCGAGCGGCAGATGCCGCAGGCTTGTAGTAGGGCGATTTATCGTCCGTCTCTGCGCCCGAAGCAACGGGCGATAAATCGCCCTACTACGAACGACCCGCTCGTCCAGCAGGAGTGTCGTTGCCCACTGATGGCATGAGGCGAGGGGGCGCTAATCCGCGAGTCCGACGATCGGGCCGAAGGGCGCGAGCGCGCAGGTGTGGTAGCGGATCGCGATGAGGTCGTTTGTGCGGCGGGCCTGCTTCCACAGGCGCTTCAGCATGTCCGTCTTCAGGTCTTCGTACGCGGGGTCGTCGATCACGTTCTCCATTTCGAGCGGATCCTTCTCCAAGTCGTACAGCTCGTCGAAGTCAAAGCCGTTGAACACGTACTTGCCGTACTTCGTCTGCACGAAGCGCTGTGTGTACCACAGCTCGACGCTGCCCATCTGGTTGTAGTACTCGTCGGTCCAGCCCTCGACCTCGCTGGACTTGAAGAACGGCGCGAACGAAGCGCCATGCGTGGGGATCGGCTCGATGCCAGCCAGATCGAGGAACGTCGCGTGGAAGTCGGCGAGCGTGATGAACTCGTCGACCTCGCGGCCGGGGCTCTCGATGCCCTCTGGCCAGCGCACGATCAGCGGCACGCGCATGGCCTCGTCGAACGCGGGCACGCCCTTGCAGTACAGCCCGTGCGCGCCCACGTAGTCGCCGTGGTCGGACGTGAAGATGAGCACGGTGTTGTCGCGGATGCCCAGGGCGTCGATCGCGTCGTAGAGCATGCCGCGCAACTCGTCCACCATCGTGCAGTCGGCCCAATAGTGGCGCACCGAGTCGCGCACTTCGTCCTCGCTCAACTGCGACCACAGCTTGGCCTGGCGCTGGTAGATGCGCGGCTTGTCTTGGAGGTCGTCGTGGTAGTTGGGCGGCAGCGGCACGTCGTCCAGGTCGTACATGTCCACGTACTTCCTGGGCACCACGTACGGGTCGTGCGGGTTCGTCGGGCCGCAGTGGATGTGGAACGGCTTGCCTTCCTTGACGTACCGCTCCATGGCCTCGATGGCTTTGGTGACCACCTTGTAGTCGCCGGACGTTTCGATGCTGCCATCGGTCGCGCCGTACGCGAGGTGGCGGTTGTATCCAGGGTTGATGATTTCGCCGGGCTTGCGGGGCGTGTCGAAGTCGAAGCCCTTTTCGGCCATCTCGGTCCACTGCTCCCACAGGATGCCCATGTGGGCCTCTTTGGTCGCGGTGGGGAACACCTCGTCCCAGCCGCGGTCGCCGGGGTCTTCGGTGTCGGAGCAGTGCCATTTGCCGGTGATGCCGAGGTTCCAGCCGGCCTCTCGGAGGAACTCGCTGAAGTGCTTGAGCGAGGGGTCGTACGTGCCGCTGATCTTCTGCGCGTTGCAGACGTTGTTGTAGACCTTCGCGACCGTGGGCAGGAAGCCGGTGAAGTACGTGGCCCGCGCCGGGCAGCTATGCGCGGTGTTGGTGTAGCATCGCCGAAAGAGCAAGCCTTCCTTCGCAAGCCTGTCCGCGTACGGCGTGATGCACGGGTGCTCGGGGTTGACCACCTGGGATTGCTCCTGGTCGGACATGAACACGACGACATTGGGTGGGCGTTTTGCCATGGATGTTGCTCCTTTGGGGGAAGTGAATGCTGGGCGGCCGCGCAGGCGCGAAGACAGCAGTATAGCGTTTCGGCGCCGCGTTGTTGAACTCCGCGCCGATTCGTGCGACAGTAGACGGCGCAAGGGGGACTCGTTCGCATAGCCGAGGACTCGTCCCATGAAGCGCCTCGCCATCCTAGCGGCTTTCGCATGCGCCGCGGCTTGCGCGGCCGCGCCGGCCGGCTACGTGCTCGTCGCCCACGATGATTGCGGCAACGAGGGATCCCAGCCGCACCTTGCTGTGGGCAGCGACTACACCTGGCCGGCCAGCCGGCTCAAGGGCGACGAGACCGAGCGCTCGTGCGCGTTCGACAACAAGGCCGTGGTCATGCAGTACACCGGCCTCAATCCGCAGGCGCGCTACGCGCTCGAAATCCTCTACGCAAGCGAGGCCAAGCGCGTGCAACGGCTTGAGGCCAGCGGCAAGCTCATCCACGACGCGCTTGCGCTGCCCAAAGGCGAGGCCAAGACGTTCCGCTTCGACCTGCCTGGCGACGCATACAAGGACGGCAAGCTCGAGCTGCGCTTCATCAAGGTCGCCGGCGCGAACGCGGTCGTGTCGCGGGTCAGGGTGTGGTCGACGGACAAGCGCAAGCTTGGGAGCCCGGTGGGGCCAAGAGGCATCGCCTGGGAAGCGGAGGACCCGATCGAAGTCGACTGGTCGCGGCAAGACGCGATCCGCGGCTGGCCCCTGTTCGATTGGAAGAACCCAAGGCAGGAGGTCGAGAAGCAGGTCAAGCCCGCGATTCAGGAGCTGCTCGATCGCGGGGCGAAGATGCTCGCGGATTTCAGGCGAACAAGCCAAGGCCCGGCCGCGAAGGACCGCGGCCTCGCGCAGTCCGCGCGCGAGTTGGACCAGATCGAGCGAAGGCTTGCCGCCGCGCGCGCGGACAGCTCCCGCGACGCCTGGAAGAAGCTCTACCTCGACGCGCACTGGGCCGTGCGCCGGCTCGCGTTCAAGAACCCGCTGCTCGACTTCGACCAACTCCTTTTCGTGCGCCGGCATCACGCGCACTACATGCACCAATGCGCGCGGCGCCTTGCCGCGGCCACGAAGCCCGGAGGCGGCATCTGCATCCTCGACGGCCTCCAGCCCGATTCGCCGGTGCGGGAGATCACCAAGGGCCTGTTGCCCCGCGGCGCGTTCGGCCGGCCCGATCTCTCCTTCGACGCGACGCGCGTCCTCTTCGGGTACGGCGCGGAGGAGCCCAATGGCGTGAACTTCTCCGAGAGCGCGGCGCTGCGCAAGACGGGCTTCTGCGAGGACGCGCAAGTCTACGAGCTGGCCCTCGACGGCTCTGGCCTCCGCAAGCTCACGCAGGGACCGTTCGAGAATACCGACCCCATCTACCTGCCCGACGGCCGCATCGCGTTCATGTCCCATCGCGCCGGCGGGCTCGTGCAGTGCGGCGACTGGGCGCGGGTGTACTGCGTGTTCACGATGAACGCGGACGGCTCGCACGTGCGGCAGATCACGCTGTCCAAAGACGGCGAATGGGACCCCACCCTCCTCGACGACGGCCGTGTGCTGTTCAACCGCTGGGAATACATGATGAAGTTCTGGCGGCCGATCCAGTTCCTTTGGGCCGTGCGCCCAGACGGCGCGAACCCGCAGCTCGTGTACGGCAACGACCTGAGCCAGAAGAAGATCTATCCGCTCAACTTCGCGCTCCCGCGGCAGATCCCCGGCACGAGCAAGATCGTGTGCATCGGCTCCGCGCACCACAACACCGGCGCCGGACCCGTGTGCGTGATCGACCTCAACTACGGCCGCAACCGGGCCGCGGGCCTGGAGCGCATCACGCCCGTGCGCTACGTGGAGACGAAGGAGCGCCTGCCGCACGCAGGCTGGTACGACACCCCCTACGGGCTCTCGGAGAACTACTTCCTCGTGTCGTATTCGTTCCAGGGCTCCGAGCGCGCGACGCGCAGCTACGGCATCTACCTGCTCGACCGATACGGCGGCAAGGAGCTGATCTACCGCGACCCGACGCTCTCCGCGCTGTTCCCCATTCCGCTCAAGCCGCGGCGGAAGCCGCCCGTCATCCCCTCGATCCAGGAGAAGCCGCCGGCCACGGGCACGTTCCTTGTGGTCGACGCGCACGCGGGCCTGCCCGAAGCCGTCCGCGGCAAGGCGCGCTACCTGCGCGTGTGCGAAGCCATCGAGCGCAAGATCCACACGAAGCCGTACAACATCCAGGTCGGCCCCGACTCCGGATTCGAGACCAAGCGCGTGCTGGGCACGGTCGAGTTGGAGAAGGATGGGAGCGCGCACTTCACCGTGCCTGCGGGCATCTCGGTCTTCTTCCATGTGCTCGACAAGGACTACCTCTCCCTGCACGTCATGCGCGCGGTGACGAACGTGCAGGCCGGGGAGACGACCTCGTGCATCGGCTGCCACGAGCCCATGTCCGACGCGACTCCCAACCGCATGCCCCTCGCGGCCCGCGGGGCCGCAAAGCCCTTGACGCCTCCGCCCTGGGGCGCGGCCCCTCTCGGCTTCGAGCGGCACGTGCAGCCTATCCTCGACAAGCAGTGCACGCGCTGCCACGACGGCTCCACGGCCAAGGGCAAGTCGTTCGACCTCACGGCCAAGGCGAAGCGCAAGTTCATGACCGTGCCCATGAACCAGTCC
>JAJRTI010000196.1 GCA_024278415.1 Planctomycetota bacterium
CAGAGGGGGACAATCTCCAAACAGTGGTCGAGCCACACGTGCGGATGAGGGGCTTAAGTCCCCCGAGCCACGCCAGCGACGCCCGCCCCGCCAAGCCGAGGGGGCCGACGTACTGGCATTATACAAGTGCGGCGGCTTGACGCCGCTTTTCCTCGGCAGCGCGCGCATGTCTACGCGAACGCAAATTCGCGCAAGCCGCGCGCATGCAGCAAAAGCGCCGTCGCCGCCCGCCTTGCGGCGGGCTCTGCCGGCGCACTCCAAAAAAGCACGCCGCGCGAGCCGTTACGGTTGCGGGCGAAGCTCGCCTTGTTCGTACAGCCAGCCCACTTCGACATTCGTCACTTGCGTCAAGTTCAACCCGCCCGTGCGCCGGTCGCCCGCGCAGTATGAGAGGATGAGGCGATCGTCGATGAAGAGAGCCGACGTGTAGCAGTAATGGCCGTTGGGGTCGTCGTCCAGCACCTTCACATTTTCCCAGGTCTCGCCCTCGTCCCGCGAGATTGCGGTCGTGAGCGGGGTGCGCTTCTGCTCGAGCTGCGCTCGGTCGCCGGAGTGGTCGTTCCAGATCATGACGATGTCGCCGGTGCTGGGGATGCGCCGGAGCGTCGCTGGAGAGCAAGGGGACATGATGTCGGTGGGACGCGCTTGGCCCCACGTCTCGCCTCCGTCCGCGGAGTAGGAGCGGAACTGGCAGCCGGCCGTCGTGCGCATGAGCATCATGAGCCGGCCATCCTTCAGTTCGATGACGCCCGGCTCTTGCAAGCCGGAGGCGACGTCGTCCGGCGCGTGTAACCGGCTCTGCGCGGCGCGCCAGGTCGCGCCGTTGTCGTCGGAGAGCATGCACGTGCTGATCCCGCGGTGGCTCCACTTGCCGTCGATCATGGGGTGCTCGGCCACGGGCATGACAAGCCGGCCGGCGGAGAGTTGGATGACGCGGTCATTGTTCAGTACGAAGTACTTCACGTCCGGCGCGCAGCACACGCGGTCGCCCCACGTTGCGCCTTCGTCCGTGGACTTGCGCAGGTAGGGCCGGCAGTCGGACCAACTGTTCTTGACCACGTAGAACAGTGCGATGTCTCCGTTCGCAAGGCGCAGGAACGTCACGGACATGACGTTCTCGTCGGCTTCGTTCTCGACGAGCACCTGGTCCTCGGTCGTCCATGTCATGCCGCGGTCGTGCGATTCTCGCAGCGCAATGAACGCGGACGAGTTGTCCGCACCGCCATCGGTGAAGTGGGAGTAAGCGAAGAGGATGCGACCGTCAGCAAGCTCGACCATCGAGCCTTCTGAGTTGCGGGGATTGGCATCGGAAGGGGGGAGAAGGCGGTTCTTGTGGACTCGGGGATCATGCATGGTGAGCTTCCTTGTCTGCGTCGTTACGGGTTACGTGTAGGTATTTGGCAAAGCATACGCTGTATTGTATCTTGGTCTCGCCCGATTACCACCCACGTAATACTTTGGCCGAGTGCAAGAGTGCAAAGAGTGGTCTTACCCCGCTGGCCCCCGGCGACGCGAGGTCGGCGGGGGCGCGATCCCTGTTGCACTCGGCTGAAATGTTACCCACCCACTTGCTCGCTTCCCACGGAGGCTCGACCCATGCTCAAAGGCATCTCACCCGTCATCAGCCCGGAATTGCTTGCCGTCCTGTCTCGCATGGGACACGGCGATGAGATTGTGCTCGTAGACGCGCACTTCCCCGGCGAAACGTGCAACGATTTGGTGCTGCGCGCGGACGGTATCCGTGTGCCGGATTTGCTCGACGGCATCTTGCCCCTGTACCCGCTCGATGAATACGCGGACAGCCCGGTGTTCATGATGGCGCCGGTGCCCGGCGACGAAGTCGACCCGGTGGTCGAACTGGAATACCGCGCGGTGGTCGACAAGCACGCACCCAACACGCCGCCGATTGCCCGCGTCGAGCGCTTCGCGTTCTACGAGCAAGCCAAGCAGGCCTTCGCGGTCGTCATGACCGGCGAGACCGCGAAGTACGGCAACATCATCCTCAAGAAGGGCGTGGTGCCCTGCTGACGCGGTCGCCGACGCGGCGGGGACGTGAACCAAGGATGCGCAGCATCCGACTTCGTGTCCCCAGACGATATACAATGGAATCACCCATGCCCAACCTAACGCTCAAACAGAACTGCCTCGGCCTCGAAATGCACGACGGCGACCAACTCGTCGCGCTCATGCGCGTGCGGGAGGAGCTGGCGAGGGAGGAATCGCCCAAACCCTGCTTCGCGCCGATCTACACGCCGTCGCGCAAGCTCATCACCGAATACCGGCCCAAGGATCATCTCTGGCACACCGGCCTCTACTACGGGTGGGTTCACGTGAACGACTCGAACCTCTGGGGCGGGCCGTGGTACATCCGCAAGGAGGACGGCGGCGAGGACAAGTACGTCCTCCTCGATGGCACGCACGGTGTTCAACGGCACGACGAGTTTGTCGAGTTGGATCAGTGCGCGGAGGGCCTGCGCATCGTCGAGAAGGTGGCGTGGCTCGACTGCAAGGACCAGCCCATGGTCGAGGACGTGCGTAGCTACCAGATGTGCAAACTGGGCGACGCGGCCGGCTACGTTTGGTTCATTGGGTCCGACATCACGCCTGTGGTGGACAAGGTCACTATAGGCGCGTCGCGGGCCGCGCGGTACAGCGGCCTCGAATTGCGCATGGGGCCGCCCTTCGCGGACGCCGCGCACCGAGACAGCGAGGGCCGGCAGGGACACGAGGCGATCATGGGCCAACGCGCGCGGTGGTGCTGCGCGGTCGGAGCGTGCGGCGGCGCGGTCGTGATGATGGACCACCCCTCGAACCCCCGACACCCGGTCACGTGGTTCACCCGCAA
>JAJRTI010000197.1 GCA_024278415.1 Planctomycetota bacterium
CTCGCCACCTGCACGTATCCCTGCACCAAGCCCTTCATGTCTGTGCTATCGAGCGCGAGCCGAATGACGCCCACGCGGCCCGGCGGGATGGGTTTCTCCGGCTTTTCCACGACCCGACATCCCGCGCTCGCCGTCACGGCTTTGATCGCGAGCGGTGCGTCGCCGCGGTTGAGCACCTCGACCACCCCCATGCACGTGTCGTCCGCGGCCACCAGCCCCACGTCCCACACCTCAGGCTTCAACTCGATAACGGCCCGTTTGCGCTTCACTACCGTCCCGGTGATGGAGACTTTGACGAACGGCTCGTCTGGGTCGTTGGAGGAGATGATGAGAGACTTGTGCTGCCTGCCGACGACCCGCGCGGTGTAGAAACGGATGTTGAGCTTCGCGCTCTGGCCCGGAGCGATGACCTTGGTGTCCATCATCGCGCCCGAGCAGACGCTGCACGAGGCCCGCACGGAGCCGATCACGAGCGCCGCGTCCCCGCGGTTGTGGACCATCAGCGTGTGCGACAACTGCCGGCCCTGCGTCACTTCGCCGAAGTCCCAGGAGTCCTTCTCCAACTCGATATCCGGCTCGGCCGGCAGCGCCATGCGCACACCGGCCAGCATCGCCGCCCATGCAAGATAGTGTAGTCGTATCGTCGGCCTCATGGATATGTCTCCAACAGAGCCAGGGCGGTGCGTCGCCGCATGCGGCAGTGGTCGGTAGCCGCATGCGCCAGCATGCGGGAAGACGTCGAATGGAGCCCGCATTCTGGCGAATGCGGCTACCGCGCCAACGCCTTGGCCTTCTTCCAATGCTTGATTTTCTTGAACGCCTTGGCGCGGTCGAACCCGGGCGAATGCTCGTCGCTATGGCATCGCTCGCAGGGGCGCATGTCCTCGCGGCCGTACGGCGCGCGCACGTCCCGGTCGTGCCGGTCGCCCGGGCCGTGGCAACTCTCGCACGCGACGTTCGCCAGGTCTGGCGTCTCCGCCAGGCTGCGGAACCCGCTCGCGAACTGCAACCCCACGACCTGGCATTCGACACACTCCGGGTCGCGATCCCGCCCTTTCTTGCGCAACGTCTCCAGTGCGTGCGCGTGCCGGGTCGCGGCCCACTTGCGGTATTGCATGCCGTGGCACTCCCGGCAGTTCTCCACGCCCATGAACCGGCGATGCCCGGCCAGGCGTTTGCGCCGGACCTTGCCCAACAGGTCCGCTGCCTTCAACTCCTGCTGATACCGCTCCATGATCTGAACCACCGCCGGATGAGGCGGCAGTTCGTGCAGCACATCCACGGCCTCGGCCGACACCACCCGCGGCCGCGGCGCGCCCGCGAGCCGGATCTCCGCCACGTGCGCGTTCCCCGGCGCGACGAACACCATCCGGCCTCGCCGCGTCACCAGCCGGCCCTCGATCGCCGGTGCCACCAGCAGCACGAGCCCGCGTGTCGCCCAGCCCTCTCCCTGCGAAACGGACGCCCGCACAACCAGGCATGCGAACAGTCCAACGACGCCCGCGCCTGGATGCGTGCTCACTTCTTCGCTCCGTGAGCCGGCGCGGGGCCGGCAGGCGCGGTCTCGCGCCCCGCATCCACGGCCTTCTGTTCCGCCACTTTGATCTCCAGACTCTTTACCTTTTCCACGTGCCCCGCCTCGTCCTTGGAATAGTAGTAGAGCGTATGCTTGCCCGTGGGCGCGGTGATGGGCTTGGTGTAAACCTGCCACTTGCCCTTGTTGTCCCAACGATAGTAGATCGTAGCGACGCTGCGCGGGGCCAAAAGGTTCTCTGCGGGTATGAGTTCGCGCCACTCCCTATCCGGCCGCCACCAGAACAACTGGAGCCACCACGGCTGTGTGTTTCCGCTCTCGAATTCGATGACAATGGCGTGGTATCCCTTGGTTAGAAAGACTTTCTTGTCCACCGACCAATCTGTCGTCTTGTGGGCGTAGTCAAGCACCTTTTCGCCATCGAGCGAGAGGGCGCATCGCTTGGGCTGGCCAGCGGTGAAAACGAGTTCGAGCTTGTAGGTCTGCGACTTGTCTATGTAGAGTTGGCCCGTCCAACGTGCGGCAGCGGCCTTGGGGATGGCCGGCGTGGCGACGGCCTCTGAGGTGTTGAAGTTGATCGGGCCATCTTGACGGCTGAGGGGCGGCAGGCCGCCTGTTCGCTGAAACTTACCCCACAGTCCTCCGGGCATGAGAACATAATCGTCGTGCGCGAGTGTCAGGGCTGGCCTTTCGTTGAACTCCACAGACCGGCCACCCGTCAGCGGCTCAGCGTTCGCTGTGACAGTGGTTCGGGGGACAGTCGTGTCGACCTTGATCCGCTTCTCATATTCCCAGCGGTGGCCCCGTCCTTTGTGATCCAGAGGGCTTATCGTCCTGTTGTCTGGGAGCAGCTTGCAGACGTACCGGAACAGCCTTGGCCCTTGACTTGGCGCGGCATCTTCCCCTACGTCTTGTATGACGAGGGGGGCGAAGCGCGCAGCCTGTTTGGAGGAGATCTGCGCCTGGGGGACACTCGTATACCACCTCTCCTTGCCGGTCGGGTTGGGTGGCAATAGCGTGAGAGGCGACCGCACCAAGTACGAGTAAGACACCGGCTTGGTGATGGAGTGCGCAAGCATATCCGCTGCCCGCAACACCCTCACAGTCACGCGCTCGCCATCAGCAAACATGGTGGGAACAGGGTTGGCGCAACTCGGGGTAATCTTGAGTTCGCCCTGCTCCCCCAGGAACGATACACCTGGACTGCCGATGTCCATTCGACGCCCATTCACATCAATGAGGATGCTGTAGGGATCGACTCTCGCCGCTTGATCGCGGAGGACGAAACGGAGTGTGCAATCCCATGATAGGCGCTCCCTCGCCGGCGCGGGGGGGAGGCAGACCGGCGGTGCGCGATCGATGACCACCATGTAGTGATTCGCAGGCCCCCAGTTGCCGGCTCCGTCCTTTGCCCTCACATGGAAGTACCAGCGGCCGTCTCGAATTCCAGAATAGCGCTTCCGCGCGAAAGTGTGCGTGTGATTGTGAGGCGCCTTGGCATCGGCGCTTGAGAAGCCATTGAGCTTCTTGGCGTTCGGGGATTCAGCCCGGAAGAGTTCGCAGGCGTCCGCAACCCGGTCCGGGGTGGTCTCGGGCTGGTCATCGACCATGAAGCTGTAGCCGGCAATGCCATTGTCATCTTGCGCCCGCCACTCGAAGGTGACGTCAGAGGATTCGGAGTAGCGCATGATCCTGAAGTTGTCAAGGCAGTATGCGAGGTAGTTCTCACCACCCTCTGCGCCGTACTCACGTCGCATGAAGCCTGCACGATCGAGGTTCATAAAGGCAATATCAGTCACCAACAAGGCTTTGTGGTGAAGATAGCGCCTAGAGATGATTGCCCCAAGGTTCAGTTCGGCATGATGCCACAGGCCATCAGCCTTCGCTCCCCAGAACCGTGCAATCGGCCTGAAGTACGGCTTAGGGTCAGTGAGTGCGATGCTTTGCCAACCGTACCACTTGAGCCTGAAGAGCAGATCGACGCCAGCCTCCTGCCCAGGTCTGTTCGCGTAGTCGAACGATACGATGGGGAACCGCCTCGGGTCGAACGCCTTGTCGCTGTAGCGTATCCCCAACTGGCTGCGCGGGGCTTGATGCTGCGACCAGACTTGCAGATGCGAATCGTTGCCATGTCTGACCGTGACTGGCCGCCCGCCAAACACGCCGTCAATCCCTTGCCACTGGTCCACCGTCGCGGCCGTCGGCTCGAATGTGGCCTGACAAGCACTCGAATGGGTAGGGCTCACGATTTCGGGGGCCGTCGGAGGTGTAGTGTCGATGTACATAACTTCGGCTCTGACAGCAGGATCGCGGACCACCACAACAGTGATCTTCTCCCCATTCTTTCGCACGGCAAGCGCGGCGCGACTTGTATCCGTAGATCGTGTTACCGTAAAACTCCCCCTGAAAACCCCGCTACGAGGTTCCGATTCCAGAAGAGGGACTTTGAACCCATTGGGATCTGAGACCTCGCTCGATACCTGTACCCAAGTGAAGTCAAACGCATCACTGGGGTTTGCTGCCCTCAGTTCTATGCTAAGCCTGTGGCCATAGGTAACCGGCCGAGCCCCCGTGATCCGGAGTGCTTGGACCGTGCGCAGCGCGCTATAGACAAGCGCAATGACGAGTTTCCTGCCCGCCTGTCCTGTATTGCCCGCAGAATCTGTCGCTCGCGCCACAATCACATTCCGCCCCACTTCGAGAGTCACGTCCCTAAAGGCAAAGCGCCCGTCACCTTCACTCTTTCGGCATCCAACTGCCCGGCCATTGAGCATTAACGTGACGAGAGTGTATGGCTCCGCCTGTCCCTCCAGATGTATCCTGGGGAATCGAACTAAATCGGGAGGCAAGCCATGCGCCAGTTCGAACGTCCTGTACGCGCCGAATCCGCCGCCCAAACGCCAACCTGATGTCGCTTCAGGGATGGCTTTGAGGCTGCGCCATCTAGGCGGAGCGGGCGGCTCAACATCGCCCAGAACCGCATAGAAAGCCATCAGAGGCTGGACATGGTTCAGAATTCCAGTTACTGTGCGCTTTGTTGGGTCATGTTTGCTCGCCACGCGCCGCCACATCCGCGCAACCGGGAGATACTCGTACAAGCCTATAATCTCTTTGGGCATGCTGTTGCCGTCAGCTGCGCCAGTGCTCGAGCGCCACAGTCGCTTGGCCTGCGCCGCTTGTTTGGGGCCATAGACAGCCGAGAGAACCGCCCCGCGGCAGAACATGAGACCCGGAGGACGGAATTCGTACGCTCTGCCCATGGACACGAGCCCACAGAGTTTGGGCCTCAAAGGTGCGTAACACTTCAGCCGATTGCAACAGCCGTTGGCCCCATGAACGTGCGCGAGTTCGATGGACAGCGTTTCCGCTTGACGCAACGCTGTTTGGAAGCCCAACGGGCTTCCGGCTTCTAGCCCAGGGTTGCGGCCGCAGGCC
>JAJRTI010000198.1 GCA_024278415.1 Planctomycetota bacterium
AGCCGGCCCACGGTGTAGAGGCGCTCCTGCTCGCGGGGCAGCAGGTCGATCACGCGGCGCCGGCCGAACTCGTCGTCGCTCGAACAGATGTAGCCCCGGGGCTTGTAGACGAGGTAATGCCGCTTGCGCTCGGCCTTGACCACGTCTCCGTCAACGCGGATCTCGTCCACGTCCGGGTCGGCCTGGTCGCCAAGCGTGGCGACCTCGCGGTTGACCTTGACGCGGCCGGCCTCGATGAGCTTCTCGCACTCGCGCCGCGAGCCGATGCCAGCCGCGGCGAGGATTTTCTGGACGCGTTGCTTCATGGGGATCTTAGTCCAATATTCCTCAAGTCCGTGCAGGGATGTGGGCCGTTTGTAGCATGCTCGTAAGAGCGTCTCTGGCGCCGGGGACGCGATGCGGAAGCCGCATTCCCCCCCCTTCAAGGGGGGGGAACCGAAGGGGGGGTAGGCCTTGGCGGAAGCCGTTCGGCCACCCCCTGCTGACCCCCCTGTAGTCCCCCCTGGGAGGGGGGACGAGGATCGTCCTGCAGTTGCGGGATCCCCAGACGCAAGCGGAACGCACTGACGTGCGTGCTACCAGCGGCGGATCGCGCCATTAGGCCATGCGGACTTACGGAATGCTGCACTCCGTGCAGAGAGCGCAGAGGGACGCTGGGAGGAGGACGAAGGGGCTGCGGTGGCGGCGCCAGCGCCACATTGCGCCCCCAAAAAAGTTGCGGGGAACGGGCAGTGCCCGCTCCCCGCGTACCGAGTTCGTAAGCGCGAACTTTAACCTGCGGTTACGGTTGTCCCTTTTTGATCAGGTCAGCGCAGGCTTGCCTACGACTCGGATAGCTCACGCAAAGACGCAAAGGCGCGAAGATGCACCAGAAGCGGGCCTATCAACCATCAACCGTGGCCACCGAAGGCGGCGCAATGTGGTCGTGGAACTTGTCCGCAACGTTGGCCTCCCACGTGTCGCCCGCGTGGAAGTAGACGCGGTACGTGAAGGGCAACACCTCGTGGTGGGCGATGCGGTGCGAGCCGTCGCGGGCCTTGTCGTTGTAGAAGTAGCTCAGGCCGAACGGGTTCGCGGTCATGAGGCCGTAGTTGCGCACGTGCCAGTAGGTAGGATACCTGAAGTTCGTGGGGGTGTCAAAAATCGTGATGCCCACGGTCTTGTCTTTGACCGGGCCGAAGTAATCGCACCAGGGCGCGCGCTTGCCCCAGGTCTCGGCTTCGTTGATGCCGCCGTACGCGTTCACGATCGTGCCGTTCTCTTTGGCGTCCATGCTCGTGGCCACGCGGATGGAGCAGATGCCGCCCTCCTTGGTGTCGCCAAAGAAGAGCGCGCGTTCCGTCGCGCTGAACACGACCGTCTTGTCCACGAGCCGGCCGGCCTGCGGCAGGCGGTAGAACGTGAGCGTGCGCTCTTCCTCGAGCAGCTTCTTTTCGGTGATGTCGAGCCAGTGGTTGAGCGCGACGATGCGGCCGAAAACCGGGCCACTCTCCAGCGACTTAAACTCTTGGTGCACTTGCTTGGAGTGGTTGCCGGTCTCGCTCCAATGGTCTGCTCCGTTCACTTCGCCCCACGCGACCCAGAAGCTCTTGTGGTGGTGGTGGTCCTGCGCCTCGCCCTCGATCTCGTCGATGGGGTAGTGCCGGGTGATGGTGTCGCCGTAAGGGCCGACGATGGGCAGGCAGAAGGGCCGGGCGAACTCGGCGGAGTAGTTGTAGTTCGTGAACAGCTCTCCGTCGATCTTGACCTCGACCTTCTCGCCGGGCGTGTCCGTCAGCTCCACGCCGGGACATGTGCACTCGCCGGCTTCGAGCGTGAGTTCCTTGGACTCCCCTTTGTCGAGTCTGTCGAGGATGAAGCAGGCTTTCCGGGTGTCGCCGTCGCCGGCCGCAACTTGCACGGGCGTGGCATTGCCGCCGGCGTCCTTGAGCTTCAGCTTGCCGTCGCCGACGAGCGCGGCGTCGATCTCGAACCAGACGGGGCAGTTCTCGCGGGCGTGCTCACCGGCGTTGATGATGAACTTGGCCATGGGAGATCCTTGGAGAATGGGTGATGGGGGATGGTTGATGGCGGAAGCGACGCGGGCGATGCGTGAAGCGTCAAACGTAAAACGTAAAACGTAAACGGAGACAGCGTATCGACGCCTCTGCTTACGTTTGACGCTTTACGCTTTACGCACCAAACTTCTCCTTGAGGTATTTCATGCTTTCGGTGGCGATCTTCTGCGGGCCTGGGGAGAAGTCGAACACTTCGACTGACACCCAGTCCGTGTAGCCGATGGCGCGCAGGCCCTCGACGATTGGGCCGAAGTCGGTGTCGCCCGAGCCGGGGTAGCTGCGGTTGGCGTCGTTGGCGTGGAAGTGGCCCACGTAGCCCTTGCACTCGGTGATGATTTCGTTCATGGGCCGGCCTTCGTCGGCCATGGCCTTGACGTCGAGATGCACGAGGAAGCGCGGGTGGCCGATCTCCTTCACCATCTTGAGGCCCTCGGCCGCGGTGTAGATGAAGTCGGTCTCTGTGCGTGCGAGGGGCTCGATGCACAGGTCGACTCCGCGGGCCTCCGCGTCCGGCAGCAGGCTGAGGAACACGTCCTTGGCGAAGCTCCACGCCTGTTCGTACGTGAGCCCCTCGCGCACGTTGCGCTGCTTGGGCGAGCCAATGACCATCTTCGTGCCGCCCAGGTCGCCGCAGCAGTGGATGAGCGCGCGGAAATACTCCGCAGTCTTGTCGCGGATGGCTTTGTCCTCGTGGTTGACGTAGAGCCCTTCCGGCTTCACGAGCAGCCAGTGAAGGCCCACGACCTCCACGCCGCAGTCCGCGGCCTGCTGCTTGATCTCCCGGCGTTGCTCCTCCGAGATGTCGCGCACGTCGTCGGCGATGGTGAACGGCGCGATCTCCACGCCCTGATAGCCGGTATCCGCGGCCAGCCTGAAGACCTGGGCGAGGGGCATGTGTTCGCAAAACTCGTTGCAGATCGCAAACTTCACCTTGCGTGCTCCTGTGGGTTGTCCAAACTGTTTGGTGAACGCGTCAAGCAGCGGGCCGAAGCGTTCGTGATTGCGTTGGTCAATGGCGGTGAGGTGCTCGTGGGCCTGCTTGATAAACTCGATCTTGTCGCGCTCGCTAGCCCAATCGTCGCGCAGCTCCTGCGTCTCCACGTCAGGCACGTCGACCGGATCGTCACGCACGTCGACGATGTAGCTGAGGCCCAGGCCATCCATGAGCTTGCGCAGGTGGCCGTCGGCGTTGGCCACGACCACCGCGCACGGGTTGTCCTTCTGGCGCTGGGCTAAACCGGCCATGACACCCATGAAAGTGCTGTCCATGCCAGTGCAGTGCGCGAGGTCAAACACTACCTCCTGGCATGCCTCGTCGAGCATGTTGTGGCATAGCGTACTCAGCGAGCCGCAGTTGTGCATGGTGGCCAGGCCGGTCACGCGCACATAGACGACGTGGTCAAGCCGCGCGACTTCGATCTTTCCTGGGGCTTGCATGGTGGCTGTTCGTGCTCCGCCGCGGGAGGCGGGTTCGTAGCGGGTAATCAGTGATCAGTGACCGGAAATCAGCGTGCGCCCCCCTCCACTGATTACTGGTCACTGTCTACTGGTTACTAATCACCGATTGATCCTTATCACTATTCACTGCTAGCGCGACGCTTCCGGCGTTTGCCGCCGGCGGCCTTGCTCTTCTGCGCTCCGCGGAGCATCTCCTCCGCTTGTGCGCGTGTGAGATCGGTCGTCTCGTCGCCGCGGATCATCTCCGCGAGTTCGTTGATGCGCGCTTCGCCGTCCAGGGGCTGCACATCGGTCGTGGTGCGCTGGCCCTGCACTTGCTTCTGCACGCGCAGTTGCCGATCAGCAAAGCATGCTATCTGAGGCAAGTGTGTAACGCAAATGACTTGGTGCGACTCTGCGACCTGGGCGAGCTTCTGTCCCACGATCGAGCCGAGCCGGCCGCCGATGTTCGCGTCGATCTCGTCGAACACGAACACCGACACGCGATCGGCCTGGGCGAGGCACTTCTTGATGGCGAGCATGGTGCGGCTGATCTCGCCGCCGGACGCAATGCGGCGCAGGGGCTTCACCGCCTCGCCGGGGTTCGTCGAGATCATAAACTCGATCTGGTCCTGGCCGGCAGGCGTGGCCGCGTCGAGCAACGCCTCGCCTGCCGCGTCCGTGGGCTCGACCCCCACGCGGAACTGGCCCGCGGCCATGCCGAGATCCTTCAACTCGCGCACGACTTGCTTCGACAGCTTGTCGCCGGCAGCCTTGCGCGCGTCGGAGATTTCGTCGCCCAGCGCCTTCAAGCGCGCCAGCCTTTCCTTCAACTCGGCATCGAGGGGTTCGAGGCCTTCGCTGTCGGCCTGAAGCTCCGAGAGCCGGGCAGCCAATTCGTCGCGCTTGGCCAGGACATCGTCAGCCGAGTGGCCGTACTTGCCTTGGAGTCGGCGGATCGTGCTGAGCCGCTCCTCGACTTCAGCGAGGCGCTCGGGGTTGTGGCTGAACGCCTCGATGTACCGGCCGAGCGTGAAGGCGGCGTCCTCGATCTGGAGGCGCGCCTGCTCGCACGCGGCCACGACAGCCGCGAGCCGATCATCGATCTCCGCGGCCGAGGCCAAGTCGCGCGCAATCTGCTTCAGGCGCTCCGCGAGCGAACCCTCGGCTTCGTATAGTTCTGAGTATGACTCAGCCGTGGTCTGCTGCAAACGCTCCGCGCTGGCCAGCACCTTCAGTTCAGCCTCCAGCGTTTCATCCTCGCCGCTCTTGAGCCTGGCCTGATCGATCTCATTGACCTGGAACGCGAGAAAGTCGGTCTCGCTGCGCATTGCGGCCAGGTTGTCTCGGATGCGGTTGCGTCGCTCGCGCAGTTGCCTCGCGGCTCGGAGTTGTTCGGCGAACGCGTCGCGCTGGGCGCCCACGCCGGCGAACTGGTCGAGCATGAGCAACTGGTTGGCCGGCACGCGCAGAGACTCGTGGTCGTGCTGGCCGTGGATGTCGACCAGGCGCCCGCCGATCTCGCGGAGCATGGCCACCGTCACCGGCGCGCCGTTGACGCGGCACCGGCTTCGGCCGGATGCGTCGACCTCGCGGCTGACCGCGACCTCGCCGCCCTCGACCTCGGCACCGACCAGGTCGCCCACGTACCGGGCCGTGGCCGGATCGACCTCGAAGCAGCCGGACACGAGCGCACGCGACTCGCCGGTGCGCACGCTTTCCGAGGACGCCCGGCCGCCCAGCAGCAGCGTGAAGGCTCCCAAGACGAGCGACTTGCCCACGCCCGTGGCGCCCGTGAACACGTTGAGCCCCGGCCCGAGTTCGATGGAGACTTGATCGATAAGCGCGAAGTTGCGGATGTGCAGTTCGCGGAGCATGGAGTCAACCAGGATGGTTGATGGTTAATGGGCGATGGCTCATGTCGGACAGGGGCCTGCGGCCTCAGGCCATCCTCCTAGGACACGGCCGAGCCTGCCGGCACGTCGCGATCGACGGTGAGCAGGGAGAGCGTCTCGCCGTCGCCGGCGGCCAGAAGCATGCCCTGGCTTTCGACGCCGCGGAGGGTGGCCGGCTCGAGGTTGGCCACGACGATGATCTTCTTGCCCACGAGCGCGTCGGGCTCGTAGTGGCCCTTGATGCCGGCCACGAGTTGGCGCTCCTCGCCGCCGAGGTCGATGCGGAGCACGACGAGCCTATCGGCGTTGGGATGGTCTTCAACGGCTTTGATTTCAGCCACCTGGAGCTTCATCTTGGTGAATTCGTCGAAGCTGATCGTGTCTGCCATGGCTCTATCCTTCTTGCCGATTCCGAGTCGTGCGTGCGTTTCTGGGACGAAGCGAGCATTGTAGCACACGCCCCCGGCGGGTCAAGGCGGGGGAGAGAGTCCCACGGATGTTAGCAGGACCCACGGATGCGGAGAGGATGTGGATGGGGGGACCAGGAAAGGGAACCTAGCCCGCATTTCTCACCAGCCCGGGATAGAAGTGTCGGAAAGGTCGTCGCCTGAAAACCTTCCGGCCCAGGCGGCCGCGTGGGTTGAGCAACAACCTGCACGCGTCGAATCGGAAGGGCTGGCCCTTCGGGCGAGCCCAGTCGGGCCTCGCTGTCCGCCGGACGGCGGATTGCACGGCGCTCGACGTGCTCGAGCACGCCTTCGCACCGTGCGCCTTGCATCGACACCTGCCTGCGCCGCCGCGCGGCAGGCAGGCCCGCCTGGACTCGTGAGAAATGCGGGCTAGATCCGGAGGCCATTGATCTGCGCCACCTTCTTGCCGAAATTTGCGGCGACGCCCCATCGGATGCCCAGGGCCTTCATGAACGATCTGCCGCGGTTGATGCTGAAGTCGTTAGTCTCGAACAAGGCGGTGAATGTCAGCAACATCCGGCCGTCGATCACAAGACAGTCCAACGGCCACTCGTCGACTTTCCTGTTCCGGAAGTGTGCCTTGGCTACCGGGCACGCGACAAAGGGGAGTTCGCATTGCCGGAGCCTGGCCTTGATCAGGCTGTCGAAAACCTCCGCACCGTATCCGGTGGTGTGTGCTGTGTAGACGTCACGGAGAGCGTCACGAACCGCCGCCCCCAACTCGCGATCGCGGCCTTCAATGCGGCCGCGCCAATAGTCCCAGTTCTCTCGAAGCTCGCAATTCAGCGCATCGTAGACCACGCGCTCGACCCGTACGCGGTCCATTCCCATGTTCACAAGGAGGCCAAGTCGGTCGCCGCGGCACTTCAGATAGTCGAAGATCTGAACGAACTCGGTGTCACGAACACACCTTGGCACGGCCTTCAGTTCAATCGTGATCGCGTCCCACACAACCAAGTCAGGGAAGAGCGTATGCGCTATCTCTCCTGCAAGGAGCAAATGGTGCGCAGGCTTGCTCCGATAAGGCACACCATTCTCCCCAAGCCACAACTCGCACGCGCGGTGATAGGCTTCCTCCCGCCACCCCAAGCCCACTTCGTTCTGCACGTCGAATAAGCATCGCATCAACACCTCGGTCTTGTCCTCGTACAGCATCCCTGTCTCCCTCTGCATCCGTGGGTCCTGCTAACATCCGTGGGACCTATTCTCACTTCCCTTTCGCGCCGGCCACCAACTCTCCCACAAACGCGCCGACGCTCGCGACCGGGTCCTCGCCGGCCTCGACGCAGGCCGCGATGCGCTTCACGATCGCGCTGCCGACGATGACGCCGTCGGACATCTGGCCGACCGCGTGGGCCTGCTCGGGGGTGGAGACGCCGAAGCCGACCGCGACGGGCGTGTCCTTGATCGCCTTGAGTTCCGCGACGTTGGGCGCGATGTCCTGCGCGAGCGTGTCCCGCGCGCCGGTGATGCCGGCCACGCTGATGTAGTAGATGAACCCGCGGGAGCGCTCGGCCACAAGCTGCTTGCGCCGTGGAGGCGTGAGCGGAGTGGCGAAGGTGATGTTGCAGAAGTCGTTCGCTTCCGCCGCCTTGAAGACCTCGTCCGCCTCCTCGATGAGCAGGTCGGGGATCGTCGCGCCGTCGATGCCGGCCGCCGCGGCCTCCGCGATGAAGCGTTCGGGCCCGCGCTTGAACACGATGCTGTACGACACCATCGCGACGATGGGAATCTCGCAGCCCTGCCGCAGCGCGCGCACCATGTCGAGGATGCCGTCGACCTTCGTGCCGGCGTCGAGCGCGCGGGTGTAC
>JAJRTI010000199.1 GCA_024278415.1 Planctomycetota bacterium
GGCGAAGTTGGCCAGCCAGCCCAAGTAGAGAAATCGGCCATTGTCCACGCGCACTGTCGCGGCCTCTGCCGCGGCCTCCTCATGGCTCGGCAGCGCCGGCAGCCCGCACCGCGTCACCCACGGCAGATAGAGCCCCAATCCCGCGGCGCACAGCGCCACGCACGCGAGCCCGAAGGGCGATCCCAATTCGGCCGCGCCGAAGCCGCTCGGCGCCCACGCCTGCCAAGGCGCGAAGCCGGCGGTCGCCAGCCACGTGCCCGCGGCCTTGAGCATGCCGCCCGACGCGGAGCCGAGCGCGAGCCCGGTGGTCCAGCCCAAGTTGAACAACGTCATCCGCTGCGCGTGCGTCTCCTCGTCGTCGTGGTGGAGCAGCGTCTCGAATAGCGGCCAGAACAGCGCGCAGCCGGCGCCGTTGAGCATCGCTGTGAAATAGAGATGACAGGGCTGTCGGGCGAATTGCGCGCTCACGACCGAGAGGCAGAAGAGCCAGGCGCCGAGGGTCATGGTCGCCCGCCGCGGCAGGCGATGCGAACTGCGGCCGGCAAAGAAGCAGCTCACGCCGTAGAAGATGCCCCAGATGGACCCCATCATCCCAAGCTGGAACGCGTCCGCGCCCAGATCCTGCGCGAGCAGGTTCACGAGAATCATGTGCGCCGCGATGGTCGCATCGAGCACGAAGGGGATAATGAAGTAGTTGGCAACCCGCATGGGCGGTGGCTCCGAGGCTGGGGCGGGAACGAAAGGCGGACACTCTACTCGCATCCTGTGCCGGCCGCAATGGACAGGCGCGGACTGCCTTCGCATTCCGATATGCTTGGACAACCGCACGGTGAAGACGGACGGCGAAGGCCGTCCGCTCCTTTCCGCGCTTGCGCGCTTGAGGCCTCCTTGCATCTTCACAACCAAACGAGTAAGGTTGGCCCCCACTGGCTGCCGAGGCGGGCCAACGTGAAGCCTTCGTGCCCGACATGCAAGTGTTTGCCCTGCGTTACAGAAGGAAGTGAGACTGCCATGGTAGCGAAAATCGTCTTCTTCGCGATCGTTGGACTCCTCATCTTGGCCGGCATGAGTATCCGAATTCTAAAGGAGTACGAGCGCGCGGTCATCTTCCGGCTGGGGCGGTTGTCAAAGGGCCTGTTCGGCGGCAATGGCCCGGGGCTCGTGGTCATCATCCCGCTCATCGACCGGCTGTTGAAGGTGAGCCTGCGGCTCGTGACGCACGATGTGCCGCCGCAGGACGTCATCACGCGCGACAACGTATCGGTCAAGGTCAACGCGGTG
The DNA here is from genome assembly GCA_024278415.1 of Planctomycetota bacterium. The sequence goes on from JAJRTI010000199.1 coordinate 1,282, forward strand.
GTGTACTTTCGCATCATCGACCCGACGCACGCAGTGGTCGAGGTGGAGAACTTCCTGGCCGCCACGTCGCAGTTGGCTCAGACCGCGCTCAGAAGCGTGCTGGGGTCGGTGGAGCTGGACGAACTCCTCTCCAATCGCGACAAGATCAACGGCCAGCTTCGGGACATCATCGAGAGCCAGGCGAAGCCCTGGGGCATTGAAGTGCCAATTGTGGAGGTGAAACACGTCGACCTGCCGCAGGAGATGCAGCGAGCCATGGCGAAGCAGGCAGAGGCCGAGCGCGAACGCCGCGCCAAAATCATCAACGCCGAGGGCGAGTACCAGGCGGCACAGAAGCTGGCCCTGGCCGCGGAGACCATCACCCCCTTCCCCGTTGCTCTGCAACTGCGCTTCCTCCAGACACTCAGCGAAGTCGCCAGCGAAAACAACTCCACCACCATCTTCCCCGTGCCGATTGATCTCTTCAGGCCCTTCCTCGAACCTAAGGCCGGCGAGCAAGCGAAGCAGGCATGCGTCGAAACCAAGAATGATGAGCAGCCCAAGCAGGCATGAAACATGAAGCCAAATGTGGCTGCTGCCGAGCGGAGATGACGTTTGACGAGGGGCACTACCTCGAAGTGGTCATCGTGCAGCAGGGGCCGCCTTCGCCCTTCGACATGCTCGGGGGCTTGAGGCCTGAGCCGGAAGAGAATGGGGGCGACGAGGAAGACACCGAGCGTTATGTGTCGCCCATGTTGCAGCAGCCCATGGCCAGGCTGCTCTGTGGCCGGTGTGCGTCCTTCCTCCAGATCAGCAAGGACATGCGCGAACAGGCGCGCCTCCGGGCCATGGCCTGGTGGCGCGACATGCTGCCCTACGAGGCGGTGAGGCTTGAGGCGCGGCCCTGCGGGTTCTGCCGCGGCAAGGGGGACTTGGGCCGGCTGCCCTGCCCGATCTGTAGCCAAAGCGGCACGATCATCATTCGTTCCCCGGCCAAAAAATGCGCCACCTGCAACGGCACCGGCAAGGGCCTGCTGAGCATGCACTTCGGGGTCGGAGGCACCTGTTTGTTCTGCAAGGGATTGGGCTGGCAGTTCGACCGCCGGGGCGAGATCCGCCAACAAGAAGACGACGCCAAGCAGCGACGGCGTTCAGCCGCGCGCCGCCAGCTCTGACCAGGCATTGTTCGGCGCGCCGTCTGCCGCAGGTGGCCTCCGCGATCTGCACGAGGCCACTCGCCCCAACGGGGCGTGGCGAAGCCCAGGGAAAATGTCGATAACCCCACTCCGCAAGCCCTGAGAGGGCGCGACATGGCGAAAAGCCTCCGCGTGGGCCACGAGGTGTCACGCCCTTTCAGGGCCAAGGCTGTGTTCCTGCCAGCCACATCAGTGCGCCACGCTTCGCATCCTGCGGCCTGCCGCCGAGCCGTATCGCAATTCAGCGCACACGAAATAGCGAAGAACCAGATCGGAAGAATCCCACGGATGGCCAAGCCGCCCCACGGGTGCAGAACGCATACCGAGACCGTCGGCAGTCTTGGTATAATACCTCGCCTGGCCGGCCACTGAGTCTGCGGCCATACGAACCCACTGCCAGGAGACAACCCCATGGCGATTCGAGGAATGACTGCACTGTGCGCCGTTTGCCTGTCAATGCTCGCGTCGGCAAACGCCGCGCCCTATCGGTATCACGAGGACTTCGAGAAGGCCGACCCGGTCAAGTTTTGGGTGAGCAACGGCAAGTATGAGGTCCACTTCAAGGGGCTGACCGACGAGGCCGCGCACAGCGGCAAGAAGTCGCTCAAGCTCGACGTGACGCTGAAGAGCGGCACCTACTTCTACTGGCAGGTTCCCGTGCGCATCCCGGTGGCCGGCTCGCTGAGGTTCACCGGGTGGATCAAGATCGTCGAGCCCTCCAACGCGCGGGTCGGCCTCGGCCCCAACTTCCAATTCCCGCCTACACGCCATTCCGGCTGCGGACCCATCGAAAGCGTGACGGACACCAAGGGCGAGTGGCGGAAGATCTCCGGCGAACTGGCCGAGGACGCGCAGACGCGCGCGGACACCGTGATGCGCCGGTATGTCGCCGGGGCCACGGGCGAAAACGTGGTGGTGATCATGGATCGGTGGGGCATCTTCGTGCTGGGCCGGCGGGGCCAACGCCTGGTCTGCTACATCGACGACGTGACCATCGAGGGCGACGTGCCGGAGCTGAAGGCGTACGAAGCGCTGGCCAAGAAACGCTTCGCGTAGTACCGCCAGCAGTTCGGCGAGCGTGTCGCAGCATGGGCGAAGTCTGTCGACGATGCCGCCGCGGAGTTGCAACAGTTCAAAACCGCATCTCGCCTGCCCGAAGGGGCCGGCCGCCTGCTGGACTCCGCAGTCGAGAGCGTCGCCTCCGCGCGCAATCTCCTCGCGCGGCTCAAGAAGATCGGCTACGCGTCGCCTCGAGAGGAGGACGATCTCGAGCAGCGCATCGAGCTTCTGCGGTACGCGGTTCCCAATCTGAAGGAGATGGCGAAAGGGGGCGCGGGGAAAGCCCTTGCGGTGTTCGTGTCTCGCACCATCACGAACAAGCGCATCCTGCCCAACTCATTCCCCATCCCCGCGCGCATCTCGGATAAGCTCGACGTGACGGCCTGCGCCGGGGAGTACGAGTCCGCGACGTTCACGCTTTACGCGTTCAACGACATCGACGCGCTCCGCGTCGAGGTCGGGCCGCTCGACGGGCCCGCGGGCTCGCTGCCCGCGGGCGCGGTGGACGTGCGCGTGGTGAAGTGTTGGTACCAGGGCTATGGCAACATCGGCCGAAGCGCCAAGCGCGTGCTCAAGCCGGAATTGCTGCTCAAGGACGACGCGCTGATTCGCGTCGACTATGAGAACAAGCGCAACTTCATGCGCCAGACCGACGCGGCCGGGAACACGGTCTACGTGGACATCAGCCGCGACCTCGACGAAGGCGCGACGCGCGACGACTTGAAGGATCTCAAGCCGATGGACGCAGAGCGGCTTCAACCCGTGACGATTCCTAAAGGGACGGCCAAGCAGTTCTGGCTCACCGTGCACGTGCCGGACTCTGCGAAAGCCGGCCGCTACCGCGGAGTCGTCAGACTGCGGAGCAAGAACGCGCCCGAGCAGCGCCTGTCCCTCAACTTGCGCGTACTGCCGTTCCGGCTCGCGCGCTCGCCCCTCACCTATTCGATCTACTATCGCTCCAAACTCTCGCCGGATGACCAGCCGACCGCCACGTCCGAGTACAAGTCCGAGGAGCAGTTCCTTGCTGAGTTGAAGGACATGAAGGCCCACGGCGTGGACTACCCCTCGAACTACCAGGGATACCCGGAGCCCCTGATCCGAAAGGTGATGGAACTGCGCGAGCAAGCCGGCCTGCCCAAGGGCCCCTTCTTCTCGCTTGGCATCGGCGCCGGCAACTCCAGCGACCCGGCCAAGCTGAAAGCCAAGCAGGCCGAGGTCAAAAAGTGGCTCAAACTGATTCGGGAATTCGGGTACGACGAGCTGTACGTATACGGCGCGGACGAAGCCCGGGGCGAGCGCCTGATCGCGCAGCGCAAGGCCTGGGCCGCGGTGCAAGAGGCCGGCGCCAAGACCTTCGTGGCCGGGTACAAGAAGACCTTCGAGGCCATGGGCGGCCTGCTCAACTGCCTCGTGTACGCGCATTGGCCCGACCCAGAGGAGGCGAAGAAGTTCCATAGCGTAGGCAGCACGATCTTCTCCTATGCGAACCCTCAGGTGGGCGCCGAAGAGCCCGAAACGTACCGCCGCAACTACGGGCTCGTGCTGTGGAAGGCCGGCTTCGATGGAGCGATGGACTACGCGTACCAGCACTCCTTCACCCACATCTGGAACGATTTCGACGACTCCCGCTACCGCGACCACGTGTTCGCGTACCCCACCATGAACGGCGTGGTCGACACGCTCGCGTGGGAGGGCTTCCGCGAGGGCGTGGACGACGTGCGCTACCTGGCCACGTTGCAAGAGGCCATCAAGGCGGCCGAGGCAGATGCCGCCAAACAGGGCCGCGTGCGCGAAGCCAAAGCCTGGATCAACGGACTCGACCCGGCCAAGGATCTCGACGCGCTGCGGCAAGAGATGGTCGCGCTCATTCTGCGGCTGAAGGCTCAGAGGTGACACAGGAGCGCGGGCCCGCCACAGGAATGGCCGCGCAACCAAATCTTTAGAAGAACTCACATGAAGGCGATTGAAGATTGAAGAACAGGAATTGAAGATTGCAGATTGTCCGAGAGTGTTCGCGGCGCCTCGGGGCGATTTCCAATCTCCAATTCCTGTTCTTCAATCCTCAATCTCTGGAGCTTGCCATGCCCACGCCTCTCTACACCCCCAAGGACTCGCCCGCCCGCGTCGCCGCGTTCATGAGCGGCTCCGGCTCGAACGTGACGCGGCTGCTCGAACTCCAGCACAAGCTCGACGCCGACGCCGGCAGCCCGTTCCAGGTCGTGGCCATCGTCACCGACCGCGCGGACACCGAGCACTGCAACGCGCGTGAGATAGCGGCCAAGTTCGGCGGCCTCCCAGTCATCGAGGAGGACATCGCGCAGTTCTACGCGGACCGCGGCCACCCGAAGATCAGCGTGCGCACGGACCGGGGCTTCGAGATTCGCGAGGAATACACAGCAGTCCTATGGGACAAGCTCCAGTCCCTTGAGGTCGACTTCGCGGCGTTGGGCGGGTTCGAGTCGCTGACGAATCTCTGGGGCAAGATGCCGGCGATCAACGTGCACCCCGGCGACCTGTCCGTGCTCGTGGATGGCCAGCGCTACCTTGTGGGCCTGCACACCATTCCCATCAAGCGCGCGATCCTCATGGGCATCGGCGAGTTGCGCAGCACAACCATCCTCGCTACGCCCTACACCAAGGCGCTCGAGATGGACGAGGGCCCCGTGCTCATGATCTCTCGCCCCCTGCCCATCGAACTGCCCGATGGCGTCACCATCGAATCGCTCAAGGAGTCGGCCAACAAGGAACAACTCGAAGCCATCGCCAAGGAGCACCAAAACCGCCTCAAGGAGGTCGGCGACTGGGAGGTCTTCCCGCTTACGGTTCAGTATGTTGCCGAGGGGCGTTACGCGATGGACGAGGAGAGGACGGTGTACTTCGACGGGGAGGCGTTGGGATGCGGGATCAGGTTGGCATGAGCAACGCGCCCCATGTCCCTACGCCAGCGGGAGACACGACGTGAGAGCATGGCCATGCTTCGCCGTCTGCCTGGCCGCTCTGTGCGCGGAGGGGGCCGATCTGCCAACGCCCGCCGGGCCGTGGACCCTGCGCTACGCGCAAATGCCAGACCAGCGGCCGGAGTGGGACGCGAAGGGCTACCTCCCGACGTACGAGATCACATGGGTGAACAAGGACCGGCCCGAGGTGCGCATCCAAGACCACAAGGATGGCCGCTGCCGCGGGTTCGTGCTCGTGGGGCGAGCGTTCCGCGTGCCGGCGAAGCTGCCGAAAGACCTGCGCATCGCTCTCGAATACGAGACCTACTGCGCGATTAGCCGGCCCGACATGAAGCGCGCGAGCATGGCCTACTTCATGCTGCTCACGCCCGAGCAGTGGCAAGCGTTCTCGGACGAGCCGACGAAGGCCAAGAAGGTGCGCTCATGGTTCGGCCGGAAGATGGCGCTCTACTCCGCCGCGATCCATCGCTCCCAGGAGGACGTGGCCGAGTGGGCGGCGTTCTCGACTGGCAATTTGCTCCACACGCTGCGCCCACAAGCCGGCAAGACGGTGGTGATCGCTCTCGTATGGGGGGCCGCGCACTTCGGCACGGTCGAGTGGGGAGCGTTCCGCAGCGTCGAGTTCAAGGCGCGCACGGAGGAGGCCATGGTGCGCGAGTTCTTCGACAGCCTCAACGACGACTTGCCGGAGTTGACCAAGGTGAAGGCCGCGTACGACGCGGGCGACATCGAGGCCGCGAAGGCCGCGCTCGTCGCGCACATGAAAACGCGCACCAAGCCCGCGCCGCCGCCGCTCGACTCGCGCAACGACAAGCGCAGCATCGCGGCCGCGGACAAGATCTGCGACCACGTCTTCCGATTCGTCGGCTGCCCGGAATACAAGCTCGGCAAGCAAATCCGCTGGAACGAAGACCCCTTCAACTACGACCAGTGGGCCATCGCCCTCAACCGGCATTTCCATTGGCTCACACTGGGCCGCGTCTACACCGGCACAAAGGACGAGAAGTATGCGCGCGAGTGGGTCGCGCAACTCACGAGTTGGATCGACGCCATGCCGGTGCGCATCGGGCGCCACTGGATCCAAGGCGTGACCCCGGAGTGCACCCTCAGCCTCGATGCCGGCATCCGCATGGGCCAGACCTGGTTCCCCACGTACTACCACTTCCTCCACTCGCCCTCGTTCACGGTCGACGCGCACATCGCGATGCTGCGGTCGTTCCGGGACCACGCGCTCTACCTCATGGACCCGCGCCACTTCAAGCACGGATCCAACTGGGGCATGATGGAGCTGAACGGGCTCTACCACGTCGGCGTCATGCTCCCCGAGTTCAAAGACGCGGAGCTGTGGCGCGGCACGGCCGTCGAACGGCTCGCGGGGGAACTCGACTACCAGTTCTACCCCGACGGTGCGCAGACCGAACTCGCGCCGGGATACCACGGCGTGAGCGTGCGCAACGCGCTCGGCGTGTTCGACCTCGCCAAGCGCACAGGCGACAACCTCCCGCCCGAACTGCTCGGCAAGCTGGAGCGCGCGTTCGACTACTACCAGCGCATCATGATGCCGGACGGCCGCTCGCCGGCGTTGAACGACTCAGGCTGGGGTGGCGTGCGGGGGTGGCTCAAGAGGGGGCTCGACTACTTCCCTGAGCGGGAGGACTGGCGATTCGGAGCGACGGCCGGCCGCGAGGGCCGGCCTCCGGCGTACACGTCGTGCAAGTTCGATTGGGCCGGCTGGTACATCATGCGCACTGGCTGGGACGCGGACGCGAAGTACCTCCTGCTCGACGCGGGCCCGTTCAGCACGGGCCACCAGCACGAGGACAAGCTCCACTTCATCCTCTACGCGTACGGCCGGCGGCTCATCACCGAGCCGGGCACGTACTCGTACGACGCGTCCGACTGGCGTCGGTACGTGCTTTCGGCTCGCGGGCACAACACGGTGCTCGTGGACGGTCTTGAACAGAATCGTCGCGGGCAACGCCACACCTATCGCAACGAGAAGCCCCAGACGAACCGCTGGTTCACGTCGCCAGACTTCGACTACGCGGAGGGCACGTACGCGGACGGCTTCGGGCCCAAACGCGACAAGACGGTCACCCACACGCGGCGCATCCTCTTCGCCAAGCCGCGCTACTGGATTGTCGTGGACGAACTGCGGCCCACCGACGCCAAGCCCCACACGTACGAGGCGCTGTTCCATCTCGACGCGCCGGACGCGGTGATCGATGCGAAGACGAAGACGGTCACGACGACGCACCCGACCGGCGGCAATGTCGCGATCGTGCCCCTGAACGCCGGCGACGTGGCCGTGCGCATTGTGAAGGGCCAGACCCTGCCGGCCGTGCAAGGCTGGCTGCCCACCGGCAAGCACAACGTGCTGCGCCCCATCCCCACCGCAATCTTCAAGCGCACCGGAGCTGGCACGACGCTCATGGCATACGCGCTGGTGCCGTTCGAGGGCAACGCCGCGGCCGCGTTGCCCCGTGTCGAGCCGATCGCCTGCGAAGGCGCGGCGCCCGCGCTGGCCGCGCGGCTTCGCTTCGGGGATGGAGTGGAGCATATCGTCGGCATCAATGACCAACCCGGCGCAGCGCTCTCATTCGCGGGATACACGACAGAAGCCGGCGTGGCGCTGATCGAAGGGGGCAAGGTCCGCGTGGAGCACTGAGCGCCAAGTGCGGCATTCTGTGAATCCGTGTAGGGATAGCGCGCGCTCGTAGCACGCTCGTAAGAGCGTTCCGTTGTGGCTGGCCGCTGCCGCAGAGACGCACTGACGTGCGTGCTACCAGCAGCGGATCGCGCCTCCGAAGCTGTACGAATTTAGAGAATGCTGCGCTAAGGGAAGGCCCATGGCCGCATCCGACATTGGAGCGACAAGGCCACCTTGGTATCATGCCGTTTGCTCAGCCGCCACCGACGCCGTACAGCACGGTGGCGCTTGGGGCAACGAGTTTATAGAACGCAACGAATTCGGACATGGCACGGTTCGGCAATTCGTTGCTAATCGCGGCCCCGCAACGGCGAATCGGAACATATGTGCACACGCCTGTCGCACCATGACCGCCCCTCGTCTTGGAGAACAGCCATGACCACCCGCGTCACGAGAATGCTCGCATTCGCCCTCATTCTCGCCGTATCCGCATCCGCGGCCGAGCAGAAGGCCAAGGCCAAGCCGCGGCGCAAGCCGCACAAGCGGAAAACCTATTGGACCGCGGCCTCTGTCGAGAAGGCCGGCAAGGACTACCTCGTCCAAGGCGAGTATGCCGGCGACGCGCCGGTCGCCGCGCAGGTCATCGCTTTGGGCAATGGCAAGTTCGAGGCCGTGTTCTATGAGGGCGGTCTGCCCGGCGCCGGATGGGACCGGAGCAAGAAGCGCGAGCGCGTGAGGAGCCAAGCCGATGGCGACAGCCTCCGTTTCCCCGGCAAGCAGTGGCAAGGCGTTCTCAAAGATGACGTGCTCGCGGTCAGCGACGCGCAGGGCAATGCGCTGGGCCAACTCAAGCGCGTCGTGCGCGAGAGCCCCACGCTTGGAGCGAAGCCGCCGGCAGGGGCGGTCGTGTTATTCGACGGCAAGAATGTCAACGCGCTCAAGGGCGGCCGCATGACCGACGACGGCCTGCTCAAGGAGGGAGTAACCACGAAGCGCGCGTTCGGGAGCATGCGATTGCACTTGGAATTCCGCACGCCCTTCATGCCCACCGCGCGCGGCCAGGCCCGCGGCAACAGCGGGTGCTACGTGCAGCGCCGATACGAGGTGCAGATCCTGGATTCGTTCGGCCTGGACGGCAAGCACAACGA
>JAJRTI010000200.1 GCA_024278415.1 Planctomycetota bacterium
CCAGTGACGCGGGGCGACCCCCCTGTGGTCCCCCCTTGGAGGGGGGACGTGATTCGGAAACTGCTCTCCCCCCCTTGAAGGGGGGGAATCGAAGGGGGGGTAGCCATGGCGGAAGCTGTTCTGGTGGCCCGAGCCGCCCCCCCTGTGGTCCCCCCTTGGAGGGGGGACGCGGATCGCATCGTGTCTCCGGACAGGCAGCGGCCTCTTGGGGCGAGCAAGTGCGCCTGCTCGAGGAGCGCTTCGCCGAGCTGGCGGGCCGACGCTTCGCGGTCGCTTGCTGCTCTGGCGGGGCTGCGCTCCAACTCGCCATGCTCGCGTTGGAGCTGGACGCTGGCGACGAGGTCGTGGTGGCCGCGTTCGGCCGGCCCGATGCCGCGCACGCGGTGGAGCTGTGCGGAGCTAGGGCCGCGTTCGCCGACGTGCGCGGCGAGACGTACACCGTCGATCCCGCGAGTGTCGAAGCGCACGTTTCGTCGCGTACAAAGGCCATCGTGCCCACGCATCTGTTCGGGGTGAGCGCGGACGTGCGGCCCATTGCCGGACTCGCGCAGGCGCGCGGCCTCGCGGTGGTCGAGGACGCGCTCGACGCGTTTGGCGCGAACGACAAGGGCCAGCGCGTGGGCACGTTCGGCGACATGGCTTGCTTCAGCCTGGGGCCTGGCACAGGCTTCGTCGTAACAAACGACCCGCATCTGTCCGTACGGCTGCGGTCGCTGCGCGACCATGGCATGGAGATCGTCGACGCCCGGATGCAGATCACGCGCCCCGGCATGGACGCTCGCATGACCGCGCTCCACGCGGCCGCGGCCCAGGCCCTGCTCTCGCACGCTTCGGACGCGGCCGACGCGCGCATCCGCCTGGCCAAGCGCTACACCGAGCACCTGCGTCGCGTGCCCGGTGTCGAGCCCCCGTCGAAGCCGGGTGGGTTGCGGCACGTGTACGAGTCGTACGTCGTCCGCGTCGCCGGCGACCAGACCCGGGACAAGCTGATCGTGGACCTGTGGGGCGAGGGCGTGGAGACGGCCGCGGCCGGCCGGGCGATCCACGTGGAGCCGTACTATCGCGAGAGGTACGGCCTGGGCGAGGACGATTGTCCCGTGGCCGTGCAGCTTGCGAGGGACGCACTCGCTCTGCCCCTCTGGCCGGGCATGGACGACGCGACGCAGGACGCGGTGTGCGACGCGATCGAGCGATGCCATGCCTGCTGAACTCTACATCGGCACATCCGGCTGGTCGTATCCCGACTGGGAGGGCATCTTCTACCCGCCCGGCATCAAGCGTTCGTTCAACCGGTTGGCCTACTACGCAGAGCACTTCGACACGGTCGAGATCAACACGAGCTTCTACCGGCCGCCGAACCCGGACTACTGCAAGAAGTGGCTGCGCGACGTGGCGGGGAACCCGCGCTTCATGTTCACCGCGAAGCTCTGGCAGCACTTTACCCACGAGCGCGACAAGCCGTGGACCCCGGCGGACGTGGACGTGTTCCGGCGCAGCATCGAGCCGCTCGCGTCCGCGGGCAAACTGGGCGCGCTGCTCGTGCAGTTCCCCTGGTCGTTTCGCAACGGCCAACGCGAACGCCAGTGGCTCGCGGGCCTGGCGGCCGCGTTCAAGGACTACCCAAGAGTGCTCGAAGTGCGGCACGTGTCCTGGCAGTGTGAGCCGGCGCTCAATTTCTTCAGGGATCTCGGCCTCAACTTCTGCAACATCGACCAGCCTCCGACGCGGAACTCCATCGGCCCCACCTCCATCGCCACGGGCGACGTCGCTTACTACCGCTTCCACGGCCGCAACGAGGCCAACTGGTTCAGCAAAGAAGCGAACCGCGACCAGCGCTACGACTACCTGTACTCCGACGAGGAGCTACAGCCCTGGGTCGACAACATCACGGAGATGGAAAAGCGCATCGAGCAGATCTACGTGATGACCAACAACCACTATCGGGGCCAAGCGCCTGTGAACGCGCTCCAGATGCAGGCCATGCTCGGAGGCAAGCCGCGGGTGCCTGCCACGCTCGTCGAGCACTATCCCGTGCTCAAGTCGCTCGCGAAGTAGGCTTGCCGCCAGCCGGCGGATTGGGGCGTTCGGCTCTTGGCTCGCGCACTGCGCCTGCGGTCTACGTCATGCACCCCGCCGGTCTGTGATGGAAAACGCCCCCGAAGACCCGCAAGGCCGACGCCGACAAGGTGCACTGCCCAAGCTGCGGCATCCCCTACGACGCGGGGACGCGGATCTACACGCGTTGCGGCATCGACCTGCGCTCGGGCAGGCCCCTGCGCACCGCCGTGGGAGACGTTTGTCATGGCCGTGGGCGCGCTCGCGCTCATCACGTACGCCCAAGTGGTCGCGCGGGTTCTCATGGGCCGGTTCGCACTGCTCCAGGAAGCGCTCACGGAGTTCGACGGGAAGGCGTGGGCGATCTTCTCCATCTGCGTTTCGTCGCGTTGTTTGCGGTGGCGAAGCGTGGCGTGGGGCAGCCCTGCATGGCGCTCTGCTTGAACGCCACCGCCGGGCCTGGTAATATGAAACCGACCGAGAGAAACGTCGATTTAGGAGTGCGACGGACGGCCGAAGCAAGACGGGGCTCTCGGGATTGCCCCAGGGCAGCCGCCTGTGCAGGAGAGTTTTCGTGCTGAAGCGCATTCTTGGCCTTGACAAGTCGCCCGTCCCCGGCTACGAGGTGATCGGGCCCGTCGCACGTGGGGCTTTCAGCACTGTGCACAAGGCGAGAGTGAAGGAAAGCGGCGAGGTGGTCGCGCTCAAGGTGCTCAACGAGGGGGGCCGCAAGCTCGCGCGCAAGCTCATGAAAGCCAAGGATACGATGTGGGAAGGGGAGTTGCTCGCCAGCCTCGATCATCGACACATCGTCAAAGTGCTCGACTATGGCTACGACAGAAAGCCCCACTTCATCGCGATGGAGCTGCTGGAGAACTGCACGCCGCAGTACATCTCCTGCTCCAAGTCGCTGGGCGAAGTGCAGAAAAAGATCGACATCGTGATCCAAGCCGGCCGCGCGCTCGAATACATGCACGACAGAGGCTACTTGCACCGTGACCTCTGCGCGGGCAACATCATGGTCGCGGCCGATGGCGAGGCCAAGCTCATCGACTTCGGCCTGGCCGCGCACGAGGACGCGAACCTCGTGCAAGACTGGAAAGCCGGCACGCCGAGCTACATGGCCCCAGAGCTGATCCGCACAAACCGAAGCTCCAGGCTCACCGATATTTACTCGCTCGGCATCATCCTCTACGAGTTCATCACCGGCGACAAGCCCGTCAAAGCCGCCTACCAGTTCGAGCGCATGATGCGCAACCTCAGCGCGCCGTCCGTGCCCCCGAGCAAGCACTGCAAGTGGGTGACGGAGCAGATCGACGCCGTGGTCTTGAAGGCCATCGCCAAAGAGCCCGAAGAGCGCTACCAGAGCATGAAGGAGTTCCTGCACGCGCTCGTGCTCGTGGCCATCGGAGCGGAGCCGCAACTCATGATCACGACGCTCAAGAACGGGGACGTGATCGAGACGAACGAACAGAGCATCATGGCCTGGGCCTACTCGGCCGCCGGTATCCAAGCCGTCGAGTTCCAGCTCTGCGTCGACGGAGGCAAGTGGCAGCGCATTGGCGACCGCGTCCATGCCCGGCCGGGGCGGGAGAACATGTTCGGGGTGGACTGGGATCCCTCGGGGCTGCCGGAGGGCACAGCGGTCCAAATCCGCGCGGTCGCGCTCGACCAGGCGGACCAGATCGTGTCATCGCAGGTGGTGAAGGTGAAGGTGGGGAAGGTGCGGCCGGCGTGATCCTGCGCCGCCTGCCCTCATCCCGCATCCGCCGTGGTTCTGCCGACCCCGCGCGCTTGCGGCTAGCCGGCCGCTCTACTCGGTTGGCGTGGCGTCTGCCGGCCTCACAACGGCTTTCAGCGGACGCGGTATCGCCGCGCGCGCGTCGAGAGCCAGTGCGAGCGGTTCGTATCCGGACGCGGACACGTGCAATCGATAGGCGTGCGTGATAAGCCGCGGCCGCGCGGGATCATCCGTGGGGCGTCGCTCGCGGGTCGTGATGACGAGCGCCCGGCCTTTCGCAACGGACGGCGTCAAGCCGTCGCGGTCCGTCACCGCGAAGCCGCGGAATACGGCGGATTCCGGGTGGGCGTCGGCGCACTCGACCGCCACCGCCGCTCCTGCCACTGGCCTGCCGCGGCCGTCCACCACCTTCACGAGTAAGCTGTGCCGCTCGACGATTCCCGGGTTTAGCACCAGCCGCAGATCGCTGGCCCGTCGATAGACGCTATAGTTGCGCAGCCAATGCTCGCTGCGTGTCGATCGCGGCAGGCGCAGGGGCCTCAGCGCTGGGCCGAGCGCGCAATCCAAGAACACCGCCCCCACGTGGCCGGGCGTCATGCGGAGATTCTCCCGGTTCCCCTCGAATCGGCACCGCGTTGCACCTGAGTCCACCCGGCCGATGGCCAAATCGCGGAACACGCAATCCTCGCAATCGAATGGCCCCTGCGCGTTCCCGCCGTGCTCGAACGTCATGCCGCGCGCGACGCGCTCCGCCCGCTTGGGACGCGTGCGAATGTAGATGTACGCCGTGCGGAACAGCGTTCCTGCCCACCACGAAATCGTCGAGTTCTCGAATCGGTAGTTCACGCCCGCGTGCGAGAGCCAGATTTCGGCAGCGTACGTGTGTTGCGCGTCCGGCGTGGCCGCGGTGAGTGTGCTGTGGAACATGAACCACTCGCCCATGGGCAGATTCTCCCGGGCTTTCGGGGCCTGGGGAATGCGCGGGGCCAGCACTCGGACGCGGAACTCATTCTTGCGCGAGCACGCGATCTTGATCGTGGGCCGGATGTCGGGCCGCTCCGGGGCGCCAAGGGTGAGCCGATTCGAGACGCGGTAGCGGCCGTCGTAGCGGATTCCACTCTGCCGCGGCAAAGACACCACCAGGTCGCCATGCAGGACCAGCGTCTCCCGCGGGTGGCCGGGCCGGCCGATCTGGAAAAACGTGCCCCAATCGCGGTTCGACCCGATCCAAAGCGTCGCGCGCAGGGTGAACGTGTCCGTCGCCGAATCGTAAGCGATCTTCTTCCACCCCTGCGCGCGGTCCGCAGCCAGTACGTTGTCGAGCGTGGCAGGGCGTTCTTCAGGGAAGCCCGCGACGACGATGCGGTTCGCCTTGGCGTCGTACTGGACCTCGCCGGCGGCTGCCTGGCCAGCAATGGCGAGTGCGAGAAGCGCGGCGTAGCGTGGTATTGGCTTCGTCTTGCCGCCTAACACTTCACTCCTCAGCGGTAGCCGCATTCGCCAGAATGCGGGCGTTCTGTGCGCCGCTCGTCGGCCGGCCAGCATGCCGGCGCGCGGCCACGCGTCTCGTTCCTTCGCCTGCGTACGACAAGGCGGGCTGCGCCCGCAACCCAGGAGCGGAACGCCTTCGCATTCCGACGGACGGTCCCGAAGCCTCGGGATCCGCTCCGGGCAAGCAACTTCTTGTTTTTCATGATAGTTCTGGATGGATAAGGCACTACGCTTTCTTGCAGACTTCGCTGCAAAAAAGGGGCGGCGGCGCTGCCGTCGGGCCGCTTGTAGTAGGGCGATTTATCGCCCGTCTGCCTCGTGAGAGCAAGGACGTTCGACGGGCAATGAATTGCCCTAATATAAACGACGTCGCCTCGCGCCGCACACATCGACAACATGTTGTCGCGAGATTTGCCCTAAGGGGCTAAACACGTACTTCGCATTCCGAACCATCGGCCGGCGACGAGACTTGGGCTGGACGGCCGCGCCCTGGCCGGCGGAGTCTGAGCGCGTGCGTCGTGGCGGTCGCACCTGGGCTCGTGCGGGGCGGAGACGTCCACGCACCTGGCGTGGCAGACCGTCCGCCGCGAGTGGCTTGAAAGTCGCCAGCCGCTACTTCCCCGCCCTGAGGCGGACCGCGGCGACGCTGAAATCGCTCGCAAGCGTAGAGCCGGCCGCGTATTTGCCAAGGTATACCGGCTGGGAGCGAGGCAGGGCCATGTATTCGGGGTTGAGCTTCACGACCGGGTTCGGCCGCCAACGGGCCCGCGGCCATTCCTTCGCTCCGTGTGGGCGCACGCGCACGGCCAGGTTCGCGGCCGCGCCGCGCGTGGCGTCGTAGATGACTTGCAGGTCGTAGCTTTCGCGTGGCCGAAGGGCCACGCCGGCGAAGGTGGTGGCCGCGCGGCGTCTGGTTTGTCCCGCGCGGTCTCGGCCCCAAAGCGTCACCGCGAGCCGGCCGCCGGCCGGAGCGCCGCGCACGCCAGCGGTGATGATGAACAGACTCCCCGGGCCGAAGCCCCTTTCAATCGAGCCGGCGAGCACGTGGTTGCCCTCGCGGTTGAAGCGGATCGCGTCGAAGGTCCACGCAAACGCGTCCGCTCCCTGCAACTCAGCGATCTTGCCAAAGCTGAAAAAGCTGTCGTCCTTGACGCCTTGGGGCTTGCCGAGCGTGCCGCCATCGTGGACCGTGGCTCGGCCGTCTCGAGTGGCCGCGTTTGCGCCGTGAGGCGTCGCGTCGTACGTGCCGGGCCTGGCGCGGTTGGCGAGCGGCTTCGGGCCGGCCCACGTCCAGTGGCCGATGAGCTTTCCTTTCAGCACGACGCCGGGGCCGGCTACGTCCTTGGACGAGATTCGGATGAGTTCGATGCCATTGAGCAGCGCCGCGGTCCGCCGCGGCGGCTTGTGGCCTTTCGGCGCCAACTCGATCGTGATCGCGTCGGCGGCTTGGACGCCTTTGATTTCTTTGACAACGCTTCGCATGGGGCCGCCGGCAGCCTCGACGATGCTGAAGTCGGCCAGCCGCTTTTTGCCCTGCACGAGCACGTCGAACACGCGCTCGTCCGGCGACTGCCCGCGGGGCTCCGCAAAGGTGAGGCGCACCGTGTACACGGATCGCGTCACGCCGCGGTCGTCGACTGGGATCGTGATCTTCCGCAAGCCGAGGCAACCGGACGACGCAACCCATGGCAAGTCTCCCGCGATTCCTCCACCGTCTGGCGCACCGCTGAAAAAGCCCATGCCCTTGTCGTATTCGCAGGGCAGTTGGAACCGGAACCCGCGCGGGTGGAAGGGCCGGGGATAGCCGAACCAGAGCGTGCCGTTGCCGTCCCTTCGGTCTCCCGGCGCGCCGAGGTTCAGCGCCATGTGCTTCACGGGCTCGTCCGGGCCGGCGAGCGAGATGAACGACCACGCGCGATACTGCTGGACCGGCCGCAACACGACCGAGGCCTTGATGGGGAACGGGCAGGTGCATCCGCGGGTCTGGTCCGGCGCGAGCACGAGCCCGGCCGCGGGGATGACGTTGATCCAGCAGCCCGGACGCACTCCGCCGAAGTTGGTGATCCCTTGGTCGTCCTCCAGGTCGAAGTAGGACAGCACGCTCGACCGGAAGAAGAGGCTGTGCGACGACGCGCTCGACCCGCCGCAACCGTACGAACGCAGATACACCCACGGCTGCCGCTCGCCGGTGATGGGGTGCACGCGCGTGACGGGCTTGCCCGTGCGCAGGTCGTACGCGTAGCGGTCCGTGTACACCCGATCGCCCACGATCATCGAGCGCCGGCGGTAGTAGTAGTTGTAGCGCACCGGTTGCGACCAGAGGAACCGGCCGTCTTTGGCGGAAAGCGCGAAGAGGTTTTGCCCGCCCCACACTTCGCCCAGCACGAGCACGCCGCTCTTGTACGCCAGCGACAAGCATTCCGTGCTGTTCACCAGCACCCGATGGGGAGGCCGATGCAGGATGAGGCCGGGCTTGCAGCGCGCGGACAAGTCTTCGGCCGTCTCCCAAAGCGTTGAGCCAGTGGCCGCGTCCAACGCGACCAAGTGCTTGGTGGTTTTGCCGCGGTCGGCTTCCCGGCCCTCGACCAGGAAGACTCGGCCGTCGCCGATCGCGATGGACGCGTGGCAAATGTACGCGCCGGGGCCGGGATCGTACCTCCATAGCGCTTGGCCGGTTTTGCGGTCCAATGCAAACAGAAACCGGCTCGACGCTCGCGCCAGAATGCGCAGCATGCGCGCCTTGTACTTGGCCAGCCGATCGGCAGGAATGCGCGCCGCGAAGCCGCTGTCCACTTCCGCCATCATGCGGTCCATTTGCCGGATCAACCAGTGCCGCGATCCGTGCAGCGATGCGCCGCCGGGGACTCGGCGCACGTACGTCTTGACGATGGCCAGCTTCTCAAACTCCGACGCGAGGCCGCGATCCGGAGCGTCGAGTTGAAACGTGGATAGGCCCGTGCCGAACAGCGTTTCGCCCTCCACGGCCAGGTAACCCCATCGCGGTCGTGTGCCCTCGGCCGCAGGCACGCGCAGTTCGCCGAGTATCTTGCCGGTGGCCGCGTCGAGCCGAACGCAGTCGCCGGTAGCCTTGCGCACGACGTACACGGTGTCCCGCGTGGCGGCCATCGCGGCCGCGTCGTTGATGGGCGCTTCCCAGAGCAGCAGGCCGTTGTACGCGTCGTACGCCTGCACTGGCGCGACTCCCACGAAGAGCCGTCCGCCGGTGGACAACGGGCTCAACGTGCCCTTGAAGCTCTTGGTCGGCCCGGGCTCGCCGAACCAGAGCAATTCGAACGGGCCCCGGACGCGGTCGTCGTCGGAGCAGGCCGTAGCCGCGGGGCTGGCGAACTGATGCGTCCATTCGCCCGCTTCGGGCAGCGGCCCGCGCACGACCTTCAGCCAGGTTCCATGGTCGTTGGCGATTTCGGCGCTGATTTCGGCCGAGCCGGGCGCCCACGCCTTGAGCCTCGCTTCGTCGACGCGCTCGCCCGCGTTTGCGGGCCGGCCGAGGAGAATCGTTCCGCCGCAGGGCTTGAGTATGCGCATCAGCTCCGGGGTGAACGCCGGCAAACGCGCCGACGCCACCGTTTCGTCGCACACGATCAAGTTCGCGCAGTACGCCGACATGGGCAGGCGACCGCCGCGGGTGGTGTGCACCGTCACCCGCGAGCCGTAGAGCCCCGCCGCGTCCAACGCGCGCCGCGCGGCTTCGGCCCGGCGCTTGTCCGGCTCGACGCACACGATCTTGAGATCGGTGCGCCGCGCCAGCTCGAATGCCAGCCGGCCCTCGCCAGCAGACAAGACCATACAATAGCCTCGGCGGACGCCCGAGAGGCGCACGATGGCCGCGGCCGCGGCCTTGTAAACGTCGGTGCGAGCGTCGCGGGGAAACGGGTCCGCGGCTGGCTTCGCCTCGACCCGTCGGGGAGCCCCCTTGCGCTCAGCGCCGAAGCAGTGAATCACGCCCTTGTCAGTGCTCACGAACAGCCGGCCGTTGGCGACCGCGAGATCGCACGCAACGCCATCGACTGGCGCCTCCCAAACCTTGGCCCCGGTCCGAGAATCGAGAGCGACGACCTTGCCCTGTGCGCCTGCGAAAAGCGTGTCGCCGGAGAGGATCATGGTGTCCAGGTTCTTGTGCGAGAACCGCCATTGGCCGGCCACCGCGCCCCGACGCATGGCTTGCGCGGTCCGCTCAAGCTCCTTCAGCCGCGCCTCCTCTGCTGGGGTGCGCTTCTTGTACCAAGACTGAAGGCCGTCCAATTCAACTTGCACGGCCATTTCCTTCTTGAACGCTCCGCGCGGCATACACCGGATGCGCCTGCGATTCAGCAAGTAGTAGGCTGTCGGCGTGGCGATGATCTGCTTGTCCGTGGTGCGGAGAACTTTTTGCCAAGTGTCAGGCTCAAACGCGGCCGCGAACGCGCCAATGGCCGTGTTGCCCGGGCTGGTGAAGATCGCTCCGTCCACGAGCGAAAGCGCGGCGCCGCCGTCGCGCACCACGCCTTTCCACGAGGCCGCGTACTCCCAGAGCACGAGCCGGCCATCCGCGCGGTCGAACACGGCCGGCACGCTCCGGCCGGTCGGGACGAACAGCCGCGTCTTGGACACGACCAGAGGGCCTTGCGGCGAGACTCCCGTGAACCCATCGCAGCCGGGGTGAGGATGCTGGATGTACCGTGCGCCGGCCGAGTCGTTCCGCCAAATCACGCGTCCGGTGCGCGCGTCCGCCGCGTACACGTACACGCCTTCCGCGGGGAAGAGGCCTGCGGCGAAATACGCGACGCCGCGGTCCACCAGCACGCCGGTGCGGACCGGCCAGAGCTAGATGATCGTCCCGTTTCCGAGCACGGTCGTATCGCCTGGCGCGGCGCGAACCCTCCAGCGCAGCGCGCCGGTGTCTGCGGCTATGCAGTATGCGAACCCATCATCCGACCCGACGTACACTCCGCCTTCCCACACGGTCGGGGCCACGCGGATGGGCCCGCCAGTGAAGAAGGTCCAGCGCAGATCGCCTGTGGCCGCGTCGAGCGCGTAGACCTTGCCGTCAGCCGAGGAGCCGAAGAAGAGCGTGTCGCCGGCGATGGCGACATGGTAGGCGCGGTCGAAAACGGCTTTCGCTTCGTTCCATTGCGTCGCGGGCCAGGAGGGCTGAGGCGGCAACGACCGGAACGCCCAATGTTCGCTGAGCCGCGGAGCGACGCGTTCAGAAGAAACGCAACTCCGAGCCACGTCGTGGCGGTCGGTGGGCCAGTCCTCGGCCGACGCGGCCGCGGCCAACGCGGCACAAAAGCAAACGACGAAGGAGCGCACCCAGAGGCAACCCCACTCATCAACGGACAGGGGCGGTCTCGGGGAGCATGGGCTTCTTTGTGGCTTGGCAGGGGGCATCATTTCAAGCGCCTCCTCGCTTCCGCGACGTCGGCGCTCGAGATGTTCTTCATGACCAGCACCTGCTCGAACGCGTTGCGCGCCGCGGGGGCGTTGCCTTCGCCTCTATAGCAGCGGGCGATGCCGAGTTGCGCGCGGCCGCGGTCGGGCCAGAGCGCGGCTTTGTTCGCCAGCACCTGCTCGTACTGCGCGCGGGCCTGCGCCCACTTCTTCTGCGCGGCCAGGCACTGGCCCATGCCCAACTGAGCCGATGCCTTGTGGTGCTCCTCAGCCCATGGCATGGTGAGCACTTTCTGGTATTCGGCGAAAGCCTGCGCTGCTTTGCCCGCGGCGAGCAGGTCGTCCGCTTTGCACAACTGCCGGCGGCAGATCGTGTCCACGCGCTCGACGATACGCCACACATTCGGGGGCTTGGGCTTGGCGAGCACGCGCTGATAAACTGCGGCGGCCGCGGGGTAGTCGCCTGCTTCGTAGTAGCTGTGGCCGATTCCGGCTTCCGCGCGCAGCTTCGTGGGCGCGTCCGCGTTCTTCGCAGCGGCCACGCGTTGGTACGCGGCCCGGGCCTCGGCGTATCGGCCCTCGGCCCGGTAGCAGTCGCCAATTCGGGGCCAGGCGGTCTGGAGGTGGAAGGCGCCCACCCGCGGTGTGTTGACGGCCGCCTCGTACGCGGAGCGGGCCCTGTTGTAGCGGCCCTGGGCGAATTGCGCATTCCCGACCTTCGTCCACCCCCGCGCCGCATACGCCGGATTGGCCCCTTCGGTGCGGGCCATGGCCTCATACGCGGCGGCCGCGGCCTCGTAGTCTCGTTCGCTCATGTAACTGTCACCGACGCCTTCGAGCGCGGCCGCGCGGGCGTCGCGCGTGGGGGCCGTGTCTGCCAACAGGCTCCTCAGCACGGCCCGGCCCGCCGCGGGCTTGCCCGATTGGACAAGACTCGCGCCCAGTCCTAGACGAGCCTTGAGCTTCTCCGAATCCTTCGCCGCTGCCAATGCGAGGGCCTGGCTATAGCGCTGCGCGGCTTCTGCGAATT
The DNA here is from genome assembly GCA_024278415.1 of Planctomycetota bacterium. The sequence continues at coordinate 11,709 of JAJRTI010000200.1, forward strand.
GGCCTCGTCTGGCGAACTGCCGCGCCTCACGCGTAAGCTGTGCGCAAGTCTGAGCGCGTGCGCTGGATGCCGCCAGGCACACCAGCAGGCACAAGCCATGGTTCATTAACTTCGTCTGCTTCATCTTTTCGTCTCCCGGCGGATCCAAAAGGCGTTGCAGGGGCCTCCTCCGACACGGACCTGGCCGTCCGCGGTGCGGCGAACATGAGCGCTACCACGGGCGCTCTGGCCAAGCGCCATTCGTCGGGAGAGTCTTGAGCCTGGCCACGAGCTTCTCGATGCCCGTGCGGCCAGCCTGTGCTCGGAAGCGCACGCCGCCGGCCGCGTAAGGCATCGTGCCGCAGGGGCCGCCCCCGGCCTCCTTGATCGAGCGGGCGAACATGCGCTCGATCTCGCGGTAGTCCGCGGCGAGGGCGTCGAGTTTCTCAACGACGGGCGCGAGCGCGGCCGCGTCACGCTGGCCGCGGGCGGCCGGGTAGACGCGGCGCAACTCGTCGAGCGCGAGGATGCGCCGTGCGAGCGTCTCGTAGATGTGCACGTCGTGGAGCAGGAAGTCGATGGTCACTTGGTTGCGCTTCGCCGATTTGCGCCATTGCTCCAGGACCTTGCGGGCGCGCGTGCAGAAGGCGAGGAGCTTCTCGGCATCCGCCGGCAATGTCGGAGCCTTCTCAATGTCCGCCATGGTCGCGGCGGGCGCGGCGGCCAGGCGGACCTCCGCGTTGCGGCAGTCGCGCCAGAAGCGCTGCTCCTGGCGTTCGCCGAAGGGCGCGTGCACCGCGTGCATGACGTCCTCCGCGAGGCGGTCGCCGGCCAAGCCGAACCAATGCCGCGCGTAGCGCCAGCGAAAGTCGTCCTCGTCCGAGTTCGCCGGCTTCCACGCGCATTGCGCGCTGTAGAGCAGAGCGTAGTAGTTGAGTTCGAACAGATTGCGGCCGCCCCACATGCCGTGCACCCACGTGCACGTGCACTCGCCGGTCACCCCGCGCTCGACGGCCTCGGTGAGGAAGCCGCGGATGTTGCCGAATGTATCGTCGAAATCGTTGCGGTTGCGGCGATAGTAGCGCGTCACTGCCGGGGTGGCCCACACGTGCTCGAAGCCCAAGCCTTGGAGCGTCGCGAGCGTCGGGTAGGAGCGCTGATTGCCGTAGTGCCAGTCGAAAACCACGATGTCCTTCGCCAACAGGTCCGCGGCTTTGTTCGTGAGGCCGCGCTCGTGCCACCAGATCATCATCTTGCGCCCGCGGTCGGCGAGCAGCTTGCGCACGTGCATCATGTGCTCCGCGTACAGCCCGGTGCGGCCGATCTTGGCGATCTTGGCCTTGCACAAGGGGCACTTGCCGAAGCCGTGCCCGAACTCGTCGCCGCCCACGTGCTGGTAGCGCGCGCGGGGGAACGCGTCGGCCATCTCGTCGAAGAGATCGCTGAAGAAGGCCCACACCTCTGGCTTAGACGAACAGAACACTCCGCCCGATTCGCGGAGGTGTGCGAGCTGCTTGTGGCGCAGCACCGCCCACGAATGCCCCAGCGTCTGAATCTGCGGCGTCAGCTCGATGCCGTGCTGCCAGGCGTATTCGCTCAACAGCTTGGCCTTCTCGTGCGTCATGGCGCCCGCGCCTTTCTCGCAGAGGAAGGGATACTTCTTGTAGTCGAACGTGCCGCCGTCCATGTAGGGCATGATCATGTTGATCTTGACCGCCGCGAGTTCGCGGATCATGCGCTTCCAGTAGTCCACGTTGATCTCGCGCCAGGCGCCTTGAGAGAGCGCGATCATGACGAGGCGGTTCTCGATGGCCGGCCAGTCCACGATCTCGCAGCACGGTGCGCGGCCGGTGTCGCGGGCGAGTTGCGCGAGTGTCTGCGCGGCGAGCAGAAACCCCTGCCGCGAGTCGGCCTCGATGCGCACGCGGTCCGGCGAAATGACGAGCCGGTAGCCTTCGCTCTCTCGCGTCTTCGCCTTGGGCCAGGGAGCCTTCGCGGCCCGGGCCAGCGTCACCTTGCCGGCCGCGGTCCCGCGCAGCGGCAGCGAGATGCCGTTGCGCTCTTTGAGGATCATAGCGACGCCCCGCGCCGCGGCCGTCAGGCCGGCCGGGCAGTCGAGCGCGGCCGCACGCAGGTCGAACCCGCCCTCGCGCAACGCGATGCGCTGTGGAATGGGGATCAGCGCGATCCCGCGGCTGCGCAGTTCTTTCGCCGCGACCTCCGCGTCTCGGCGCTCGCGTTCGCGGCGGCGTTTCACCTCCGCGAGCTTCTCCATCTCGGCCGCGAAGCGTTTGGCGAACGCGGCGTCGTCACATGAGACCGCGAAGTTGTCCCATTCCGTCGAGCCCGCGCCCGCGGCGGAGTCCTCGTCGGTGAGGTAGAATGCTGTCGCCTTGCCAATGTCGTCCATCTCCACTTTGCCCGAATCCCAGATCATTTGCTTGGAGTCGCGTTCGGCGGCCGCGTAGCGGAAGGTCGCGCGCGTGAGCGTGACGCGGGCGCGATACCACACCCCGAGCTTGAGCGGCTTCGTGGACCGCGCCCGATGCTGCCACTTGCCGTGGAGCCGGGTGTGCAGGTTCATCCAGCCGCCGGCGCTCGCGTAGACCATGTAGTGATGCGTGCTGGGCTGTTGCGACGTGAACTCTTGCGACTGCCGGCCGAAGCGCACGGGCCTGAAGTCGTAGGTGATCGTCAGCGCGCCGTGGGGCATGGGCAGCGGCCCCACTTGCAGGCCTCCGCGCTTCCAGTGCGCCATCGATGTGCTTCGCAGCAGGCCATCGGCGACCTTTGCGTCGCCAACAACGGAAACGCATGGGCCGTTGATGGGCTGGGCGAAATCGACTTGCATGAGCGCGAACGAACTCGCGTTGAGCGGCGTCGACGCGAGTAGGGCTAGCGCAGCCAGGGGGCCGGCATGCCGCTTGGGTCGGAGCCTGTTCATTTGCGTTCTCCTCACTTGGCCGAGCGACTTGCAAAACCCCAATAGGCCGAGGCCTCGCGCTTAACATCATGCATGGCGGAGGTGTCGAACGCGGCGCCGCCGAGATGCGAGCGCGGGAGCGCTCCGCTTGTAGTGGCGACCGTCAGGGCGCCCTCTGCGCC
>JAJRTI010000201.1 GCA_024278415.1 Planctomycetota bacterium
AACCGGTTCCCGCTCGACGGGGTCCACGACGTGAGCGCGGCGTTGGCGGAAGCGCACGCGGAGGGCGCGATGATCGAGGGTGTGGACCTGCACAAGATCGCGCAGACCGCGCGCGCGGCCACGACGTTGCGCGAGTTTATCCTGCGGCAGGACGGGTACCACGAACACCTCGAACGCCTCGCGCGCATGATCGTGGACCAGAAGAAGCTGGCCGACGCGATCTTCGCCGCGGTCGACGAGGAAGGCCGCGTGCTCGACAGGGCGTCGCCCGCGCTCGCGGACATCCGCAAGCAGATCGTGCGCGTCGAGGCGAGCATCCGCCGGCGCATGCGCCAGTTCACGCAGGAAGAAGGCGTGCGCGAGTGCCTCCAAGACGACTACGTCACGCTCCGCGATGGCCGCTACGTGCTGCCCGTGCTCGCGCACCGCAAGAACGACGTGCCGGGGCTCGTGCACGACCGGTCCGACACCGGGCAGACCGTCTTCATCGAGCCGCAGGCCGTCGTCGAGCTGGGCAACGAAGTGCGCGATCTGTTTGCGCGGGAGCGCGTCGAGGTGCGGCGCATTCTGCGCGAACTCACCGCGCAAGTCCGCGAGGACATGGACGCGATCGAGGCCAACCTCGATGTGCTGGCGCAAGCCGACGCCATCTACGCCCGGGCGCGGTTTGGCCTCCACTACAAGCTCGAACAGCCCGCGTTCACCGACGAGCGCGAGTTGGAGGTCTTCGACGCGCGGCACCCGCTCCTGCTCTTCGCCGGCGTGGACGCGGTGCCCATCAGCTACCACCTCACGCCGCACACGCGGGTCATGCTCATTAGCGGCCCCAACGCCGGCGGCAAAACCGTCGCGCTCAAGACGGTGGGGCTCCTCGCACTCATGGCCCAGGCCGGCCTGCCCGTGCCGGCGAGCGACGCGTCGAAGTTCCCCGTGTTCAAGGACGTGCTCGCGGACATGGGCGACGAGCAGAGCATCGAGCAGGCGCTAAGCACGTTTTCCGCACATGCCGCGCGGCTGGCTGACATTTTGAGCAAGGTCCATGCGGACGCGCTCGTGCTCGTGGACGAGCTGGGCCGATCGACCGATCCACAGGAGGGCAGCGCGCTCGCGTGCGCCGTGCTCGAGGAGATCTACGAGTCCGAGGCGCTCGCGATCGTGACCACGCACCTGCACGACCCCAAGGTCATGGCGCACGAATACCCGGCCATGGAAAACGCGTCGGTGCAGTTCGACGTGGCGACGCTCCAGCCGACGTACCAACTCAAGGTGGGCCTGCCCGGCAGCAGCCATGCGTTCGACATCGCCCGGCGCATGGGTGTGCCGGCCCACGTGCTCGACCGGGCCAAGAGCCGCGTGGGCCAAGGGGCCGCGGACTTGGAGGATCTGCTTGCCAGCATCCAGACGCACGACCAGGAACTCGCGGCAGAGCGCACCAAGGCAGAGGCCGCGCGCCTCAGGGCCGAGGAGCTGAAGGCGGAGTACGAGGAGGCCATGGCCGAGGTGAAGAAGCGCGCAAAGGAAGCCGTGCGCAAGGCCAACCTCGACGCGGACGAGGTGATCCGGGAGGCCCAGCAGGAAGCCGAGCGCATCATCGAGGCCGTGCGAGAGCATGCGCGCACCCGAGGCGGCAAGGAAGTGCCGACCCAAGTGGTGAAGCAGGTGCGGCAGCGCTCGCGCAAGCAGCGAGAGCAGCTCCGCGAGGAAGCCCAACGGCTCGCCGACGACCAACCCGACCGGCTCACCGCCGAGGAGATCGAGCCCGGCATGAACGTGCTCGTGCTGAGCCTCCGCAGTGTGGGCAAGGTGGTGTCGGTGAAGCGGAACAAGGGCCGCGCTGTCGTGGCCGTCGGGCCGACGCGGTTCGACCTGAAGATCGAGGACCTGGCCCGGCCGCAGGGCCAGGCCAAAGAGGAGGAGCCGCGCAAGGCTCCCAAGTCCATGCCCCGCGCCGCGCACGTGGATCCGCGGCTCATGCTCATCGGTATGCGAGCGGAGGAGGCGCGGGCGGAACTGGAGCGCTACCTGGAGGCCGCGGCGCTGAGCGACCACGCGGAGGTGTGCATTGTGCACGGGTACGGCACCGGCGCGCTCCGCAAGATGACGCACGACGTGCTCAGCAATCACCCCCTCGTAAAGTCGTTCCGCGCCGGTGGCAAGGGCGAAGGCGACGCGGGCGCGACGATTGTGCAGTTTTCAGAACCGGGGTGACGCTGTAGCCGCATTCGCCAGAATGCGGGCGATCTGGGGGCAATCTGTGAATCGCTTCACGCCCCGCCCGCATGCGGCTACTCGGCCCGCTTCAGTGCGATAGCGATCCGACACTCACGCGCGCCAGCAGGACAGACCACGCGCACGAACCCGCTCTCGTCGCGTCGCACACGCGCGTCGCCGCTGCCCACGAGCCTCACGCGCGTCTCCGCGCGTAGCGCCGGCGGAACCCAGATGACAGTCTCCCCGCCTTGCGGCAACGGGACAAAGGACAGTTCGAACGCGGCGTCCGTGCAGCGCATGCGAGTCGGGACGCCTGCGATGATCTCCGCGTGGGGCCGGCCCATGAGGGGCCGGAACGGCAGCTTGGTGAAACCTTTGGAGTATTGCCACCACGCCCAGCCGCAAAGCAAGTCGTCGAACGCATCCAACTGGGCGCGCACCATGGCCTCCGCGCCGGGCGTCTTGGCCCCCAGCGCGCCCCACTCGCCGAACCACGTAGGCGCGTCCATCGCGCCGCCCGCGTCCGCCGCGCGCTTGAGTTGTGGCAACACCAACTCCGTCGGCCCGGCGTGGGGCAGCTTCAGGTCGAACCAGAAGTCGTAATGGTGCGGCGCGAACGCGACATTGGCGAAGGGCCGGCCCCGCGCGTCGCGCGGCGCGGCGATGCCCGTCTTGAGCCGCGTGCCCGACGCGGAGCCGCCGGCCGGCTCGAAGAAGCAGATGTGATGGGGATCGACCTCGCGGATCGCGGCCACGAGCTTGTTGTAGAACGGCTGCAAGCGCCGCCGCTCAAATTCCATGGCCGGCCCACTGGCCGCGTCGAGTACGTCGAGCAGCTTGCCGCGCTGGTAGAGCTGTTCGACGAGCTGCCCGGCCAGCGGCGTCGCCCCCTCCGGCTTCGAGAGCAGTTGCCTCCACTGCGACTGGAACTCCGGCCCCAGCTCCTGGCCGACCGCGGCGACAAGGGCGAAGAAGATGGGGTACGCCGCGGATCCGTAGTACGGCTCGTTGAGCAAGTCGTAGCCGACGACGTTCGTGTCGTCTCTGAATCTCCTTGCGACGTGCTGCCACGCGGCAATGAAGCGGTCTTGGATGCCGACGCGGCCCGGCCCCGGCTTATTGGCCCAGAACGCGTCGAATGCCTTGATCACCGCGGGCGCGGCATAGCTCATGTACCACGCGCCCTTGATGCGTTGGAACGGGATGCCCGCGTCGAGGCAGGCCCAATCCGGCGCGCCGTCGCCGCCGTACTTGCGCGCGTAGACATCTTGGTGCATGTCCAAGATCACGCGCAGCCCGACCTCGCGGCACCAGCGCAGCCGCACCGCGACTTGGTCGAGATACGCGTCGTCGTATTCCCCCGGCCGCGGCTCGACCGCTTCCCACACGATGAGGTAGCGCACGCTGTCGAAGCCCCAGCGGCGCAACGCGGCCAGGTCGTCCTTCGTCTGCCACGGCAGGAACGGCGGCCGCTTGCAGGCTTGGGCCACGTTCATGCTGTGCAGGATCAGCACGCGGCCTTGCGCGTCCACGAGCCACCGGCCGCGTGTGGACACGAAGCCGGGCCCCGCAGCTCCCCACGCGCCGCCGGCCAACGCGGCGGCCACCACAGCCACAGCAAGTCCCGCGCGTCTAGGCTGGTATGACAAACGGGTCCTCCGCCTGCTTCAGCCAATCGGCCAGCATGCCGCGCAGCTTGGATCGCAGGCCCGCATGGGCCGGGTCGTCGATGAGGTTCTTCAACTGATACGGATCGGCTGCGTTGTCGAAGAGGCACCAAGGCCGGTCGGGATAGAGCGCGTACGTGTAGCGCCCGGTCGTGACTCCGCGGAAGAGCGGCGCCGGGTGCTTCTGCCCGCCGGACGCGTGGTTTTTCGAGATGTGCATGATGAACTGCGACTCCGGCTCCGGGCCCTTGTGCCCGCGCATGGCCGGCGAGAAGTCGAGCCCCACGCAGCTCTTGGGCGCGGGCACTCCCGCGAGCGCGCAGAGCGACGGCATGACGTCGATTGTCCCCAAGAGCGATCGGTCCCGCTTGCCGGCTGGCACGACGCCCGGCCAACGAATGAGAAACGGAGTCTTGATCGACTCCTAGTACGGCTGGCGCTTCCCTCCCGCGCCGTGCGAACCGAGGAGCGAGCCGTGGTCGGACGTGTACACGAGGATCGTGTTATTCGCAAGCCCAAGCGCGTCGAGTTTCGCCATGACGCGGCCCAACTCCCGGTCGATCGCAGTCACGTGCGCGTGGTAGCCGTTGTATACCGCCCATCGCCGCTTCGCCCGGCGCTCGGCGCGCCTGGGGTTGAGCCCCTTTGGCTGCTTCACGTTCGGCGGATAGGGCAGCGAGCCCGGCGGGTAGAGATCCTTGTCCTCTTGGGGCGCGTCGGTGAAGTTCGAGTGCGGCGGATTCCAGGACACCATGAGGAAGAACGGCCGGTCCTTGTTGCCATCGATGAACTCGAGCGCTTGGTCGGCCATCGCGGTCGCGTTGTAGCGCGTGCACTTGACCGGTTTGCCGTCCTTGGGGTGGTAGGCGGAGTTCCAGTGGCTATTGGTGCGCGACCAGATGAGCGAGTGGTCGAAGCCGAAGGGCTCTGCGCGAGTGCCGCCCAGGTGCCACTTGCCGATGTAACCCGTGGCGTAGCCGGCTTGCTTGAACGCCTTGCCAATGGTCATCTCGTCGCTGCTCAGCTTGAGCGCGTTGTCGGTGATGCCCTGTTGATACGGCCACCGCCCAGTGAGGAGCATCGCCCGATACGGCGAGCAGACGGGGTAGTTGCTGACGCAGTTGTCGAACGACACGCCTTGCGCTGCCATGCGCTCCATGTGGGGCGTCTTGGCCTGCGGCATGCCCGCGAAGGACATGGCCTGCCAGCGGTGTTCGTCGCTGAAGAGGAACACCACGTTCGGCTTGCGCCGGGGCTCCGACGCGCCGGCGGCCGAGCGAAGCGCGAGCGCGGCCGCGCCACTCGCGGTGGTGTTGATAAAGTCGCGTCGGTTCATTCGATTGGGCATGGCCTGTTGTCCTTGCTCTTCTGCTTCTTTGCGTCTTGGCGACTTCGCGTCCGCCGTACGGCGGATAGCGTTTCGCTTCGCCATGGACGGTGGCGCGGCTGTGACTGCATGCTGTCCCCGATTCTACTCTGCGGCGCTTTGCTGTCAATCTGTGGCGGATTGTTGCGCATCGGGCATGCCGCAGGCCATGTCCCCCGATTGGGCGCGAGCGCTCCGTGTTTCGCCCTGCTGCTTCGTGCGTAACACGACTCAACTACCTGCCGGTCATGGACGTGTCGCGGCCCAGGGCCAAAGGCTCGGAATGCGATCCCGAGGCTTCGGGATCCGCTCCATCTTGACGGTTTGAGGCGAAGCTTCGCTAGCCTGATACAGGATCAAGCAACTGCACGCTGGCAAAGTCGTCGCGCAGATACCCGCGATCGCGCGCGACCAAACGATCTGCATGGACCTCTGCGTGAGCCCCGATGAGGAAGTCGGCGACGATGCGCCCGGCCTTCCCGCCGCGTTCGAGATAGGTTGCGAAATTGCTGCCAGCCAGAATACAGACCTCGCGTGACGAGGGAGCGAACTCAAGCTGCCAGTCGGCGAGGAACTCCTCGAAGGCTTCATGATTGGAGAATGCCGGGTAGATTTCGGCAAGCACGCACTCACCGACAATGAGTTGCCCCTCAGCACTCGCGTGACGCAGCGTCCGCTCCGATAGGTCGGCAAACCTTGGGTCATCCACCACAACATCCAGGATAACCGAACTGTCCACCGCTGAGATCATTCCCGGATGCTCGCAAGATACGCATCTACAGAGACTCCCCCTGGGAGCTTGCCTCGTCCCCGCCACTTCCGGAAGACATCTTCAGACTGCACCTTCCGTGCGACAAGCTGTCCCTGAACGGCTTGGAAGTCAAGCACTGTGCCCGGTCTGAGCCCGAGCTTGTCGCGACAGGCTTTCGGGATCGTGACCTGGCCTTTCTGGGAGACAGTAGTTTTCATACCATGATGATATGAATCTTTACTAATCATGTCAAGATCTCCTGATGCCTAGCATGAATGAACCTGATTGTCAGAGGGCTGGCCGTGCGCCAGGGTGTTCCGTTCAGCGGCGAATTGGCCGGAGACATGCCACAAGTGCGAGCCCTTCTTTCCCCGCGTCGGCTCGTTGTCGTGAGTGATTATCCGCAGGTCGTCGAACTGAACCGGCGCAGGATCGAGGCCGTAATGAACCAGTCCCTACACCGGCGTCCTGCTTGTCGTCCCATTTGCATGCCGCGTGGCGGCTCGGCGCCCCCGAACCTGCGTGCCCGTGTGGGCGGGCTCCTACGCGTCCGCCAACTCGAACGCGGCGACCACGTGGGCTGTGTTCACGCTCGCCTCCAGACGCGCGGTGGGCGCCACGACGATGTTCTCGTATGCCTTCACCGCGGTCGGCTTGCGCTCGGCCATGGTCACGTCGATCCAAATGCTCCCGTTGGCCCCGGTGTAGATGCGGTTGATGCACTGGATCGCCAAGATGCTCCCGTTTTCGAGCATCAGCCCATAGAACCACTTTTCCGACATCATCCGTTCGACGAACCACCCAGGCAGAATCGATTCAGGAGTGGTGGGTCCTGCGGCCGGCGCGTTGTCTCGTCTGAGGGCCATGGGGGAGTCCTTAAGTCTTGAAGTTAGCGAAGCTTCGCCTCGTTGTGTGCAGAAAAGTCCAGTGCCTTCCCGATGCTGTCATTCTGAGCAAGCGCCGCGCCGCGAAGAATCTCCAGCTTGCAGGCGCAGTGTTGCGCGACCGGTTCCGGTAGTATGAGATTCTTCGCTTCGCTCAGAATGACATGCTGCGGGATCCATGGACGCAACAGGACTTGCCGCGAACGCTGGGATCTCCGGCTCTCGAGAAGCCTAGAACCGCGCAACCCAGTCCACGGCCCCGGCCTCGTCGGTGCGAAGCTTGACTGTGGCCGTGCCGTCGCGGTGCTGCTTGGCTTTCACCGTAGCGCTGCCCGCGGCCGCGCTCTGGAGGGCGAAGCCTTCGGGCACGTGGAGGGTGATCGTCGTCGTCTCGCCGGGCACGAGTTGCGTGCGGCCGAACAAGGCCGCCGCGGCCGCGTCCCACTCCAACGTCTCTATGCTCACCGCGCCTTGCGTGAGGTGCCGGTCCGTGGAAAGGAACTGCGGCCGGCCGAGCGCGGGATGCACGGCCAGCAGCGCGTTGGACTGCGGCTCCAGCTCCACTTGGATTTTGCCGGACGCTGAGCCGAGGCACTTCTGGCGCCAGTAATCATACACCAAGTAGCCGGCCTTCGCATCGAGCCCGAGTTCGTCGAACTTGACGTTCAGCTTCTTGGCGCGCCGGTCGCTCCAATTGAAGAGCGACACCACGTCCCACGACGCCCAGGGCCGCGCGACCTTGAGCGTCCACACCGGGAGCGCGTCGTGGATGGGGAACAGGTCCAGCGGCCGCACGTCGCACACCGGGAGCGTGCGCTGGAGCAGCCACATGCGCTCCTTGGGCAACTCCGCGAGCTTGTCCCCGGCGAACATCATCTGCCCCGGCAAGCCCACGACGGTCGTGGCCAACCGGGCCACGTCGAGCGGCGCGTACTCGCCCACGAGCAGCGTGTCCGGGTCGTTGTACCAGAGGATGTTGTTCGCGAAAAGTTGGTTCAGCGTCGTGAGCCCCTGGCCGTAGTAGTTGCGCCAGTGGGGGGGCTGGTTGGGGTGCACAATGTCCGCGCCGATGCGGCCGGCGTCCGCGTACGCCACGTCCGGGCCCGAGTAGTGGCCTTGGCATGCGAGGAAGATGCGATCGGGGCCGATGCCCTTGCGCAGGGCCTTGACGCAGCGCTCGTACGGGCCGGCGCACTTGCGCGCGAACGCGGCCTGCACGTCTGGCCGCTCGTAGAAGTGCGCGCTGTAGCCGGGCCCGCGGCCGGACATGCCGTCGATCTTGAAGAACTCGTATCCCCATTCCTCGGCCATGATGCGATGCGTCTCGCGCATGTGCGCGCGCACTTGGGGCTGCGACGGGTCGAGCACGAATCGGCCGCACCAGTTCGTCATGGGCGCGCCGTCGGGATGGTGGAGGAACCAGTCCTTGTGCAACGCGTAGTACGCCTCATCGCCGGTGCCGAAGGGCACGGTCCAGATGCCGGGCTTGAACCCGAGCTTGCGAATCTCCTCCGCAAGCCAGCGCATGCCGCTGGGGAATTGCTCTTGGAGCGCGCGCAGCGTGAGGTTGTGGAAGTCGCGCACCGGCAGCGTGGCCGAGTTGTCCTGCCACGACTCAATGGACCAGATCTCGAGCCCGTACGGCTTGAGCTTCCGCGCGCCCACGCGCGCCTCGGCCAAGTTCTCCCGCTCGCCGGCCGTGTCGAAGTACACGTTCCACGACATCCACCCGGTGGGCGGCGCGGGGCAGCGCTTCTTGTCCACTGGCGAATACCACGGCGCCCAGCGCGAGCGGTAGTAGTCGCGCTCCACGGTCATGGCGATCGCGGCCTGCGCGGAATCGTGCACGCGCGCCGTTGCGCGCACGTGGAACTTGGGCTTCTTCGACTTGCCCGCGGGCTCCGTCGTGATGGCCACGTCCGCTTCGCTGAACACCAGCGCGGTGTCCGTGGGCACGTCGAAGAGCGAATCGTTGAGCGCGCTGTCGGCCGGTCCCGCGGCCATTTGCACGACCTTCTTGCGCGCCGGCGCCTGCGTGCGGCAGGCGAACGTGTCCGCGCCTACGCTCGCGGCCGCGTCGAACGCGAGCGCGCCTTGGAAGCTCTGCGCGGCGCGATGGATCGCGTACAGGCGCAGCCGCGGGCCGTTGGCATCGAGCGCGACATAGCCCTGGCAGTTGCCGTCTGGGTCGAGCAGCGAGAGCCGGCCCTTGGCGCCATCGAGCGGGGGGCCGATGCTCCAAGCCACGTCCTGCCGGCCCACGCGCGCGTGGAAGCGGAGCTTGCCTTTCACCCGGCATCCCGACTTGCGGTGCTTGCAGTCGAGCGCGGCCTTCTTGTGCGAGAAGGCCACAGTCCATTCGCCCAGCTTCAGCGGTGCGTTCGAGTCGCGTTTCACGGGTTGTTCTCCTGTTGGCCTCCCGCAGCGGGATTCTGCTGGAGTGGTAGGTCCACGCGGATGCGGCCGGAGCGCTTCAGCTCCAGGATGCCCAGCCACGCGATCGCGATGGCGAGCGCCGCGATGGCCAGGCCCTTGCCCTTGATGCGCGGCCGGGCGCGATGAACGCTGAACAGCGCGATCGTGGCGAACAGCACCCCGAGCACGGCCGCGGGGAGGCCCAGCGGCGGAATCGGCACGAAGCCGAAGATTGCGAACACGATAGCGGCCTGCGCGGCCTTGCTCGTGGGAGCGTCGGGCAACGGCTTGCCCGGCTCGGGCCGGCCGGGCGCGTCGCGGCGAAGCCGGTTGCCACACAGGTAGCAGTAGTTGTCGAGTGGGTGCACCTCGGTCTGGCAGTGGGGGCAGTCGTACCAGCCCGCGCTTGGCATGAGTGGTTCTTCGGCCTCGGCCTGGGCCGCGGCTTGGCGCTCGGCCTCCTTCTGGGCTTGATAGCGCTGCCAGCGCTCCCGCCCCTTGCGCCCGGTCCACTTCAGCAGCAGCCACGTCCACTCCGCCAGCTTGCGGCCGGCGACGAGAGCGACGCGGCCCGCGACCTTGGGGATACGCTTCTTCCACGGCTCCAGTTCGAGGGCCGGCGCCTCGATCAGCAAGCGGCCCTCCGCATCCCGCGACGCCGCGCCGGGCGGGGCCTCCCCGGGCTCCGCGTCGATGCCCTCCGGCTCCGGCGGCGGAGGCAGCGCGCGCACCGGGCCATGGGGCAGCATGTGAGGCGCGTTGGCTTCGATGGCCTTGACTGCGGCCTGGGGGAGTTGCCGGGCCAGGTTCGGCGGCACGGACTGCCCGCCGGCGACCTGCATGTCCTCGTTCGTGTGGACGAGCGCCTTGTCGATCACGAAGATCTGCACGTTCTGCGGCGGTTGCTGGCCCACCGGCGGCGCTGCGCCGGGTTGGGGTTGCCCTTGCCGAAACCGCGCGTCCACGAACTCGCCGCAGTGCCGGCACTTGACCGCGTCCGCCTGGATCTCCTCCGCGCAGAACGGGCAGCGCCGCGCGGTCTTGGCGCGGGTGAGGCCCAAGCCGCAGTACATGCAGTTTTGCTTGGTGGTGGCGGCCTCGCGGCCGCAATGGCGGCAATACATGTCGTGCGCCTCGTCGCTGGCGGAGCGCCTGAACGCGGCGCTCCAAATGCGGGCCGCAAGTATAACATGCGATTCGAGCGGGCGGCAACTGCCGCTCCACGCGCCGTGCTGACGCGGCCGCCCCGGCGCTGCGCACCTGTTGCGCGGCCGCCGCGCGGCCTCCGCCGAGTCGCATTGCCGATCCCAAAATGACCTGCTACAGTGACGCCTTCGCCGCTGCGATATCGCCAGGGAGGAGGCCCTCACCCATGCGCCGGCGTTTGGTTCTGCACATCGCGCTTGCCGTCGCCTGCCTGTCCGCCCGCGCCGCCACGGTCTGCATTGTCGCCGACCGGCCCGACGCGGTCTACAAGGTCGGCGAGACCGCGACGTTCCACATCACCATCAAGCCGGCCAGCGCGGTGGCGAGGCTCGTGTACGGGCTTTCGCTCGACGGCGCCAGGGGGTTGGCCACGGGCGATGTCGAGGTCGTGGACGGCAAGGCATCGCTCTCGGGCAAGCTCGACGCGCCGGGCATTCTGCGCTGCACGTTGCTCCCGCGTAGCAAGTATCGAGACCCGTACGGCCGGCGGCCCATGGCCGCGGCCGCGTTCGACCCTCTCCAGATCCAGCCCACCGCCAAGATGCCCGGCGACTTCGTCGAGTTTTGGGAGGCCCAGAAGGCCAAGCTGGCGAAGATCCCCATGGCCCCGCACCTCGAACCCGTGGCCGACGCGAACGCGAATATCGAGGTGTTCAGGATCACCCTGGCCAACGTCAACGGCTCGCGCGTGCACGGCTACTTCGCCAAGCCCAAGGGCGATGGGCCCTTACCGGCGATACTCACGTTGCCGAGGGCCGGCGTGTATGGCCTCTCGCCCGGCGAGGCCGTGGACTCCGCGGCCCATGGCTTCCTCGCCATGGATATCAGCGCGCACGACATGCCTGACGGGCAGCCGTCTGAACGCCACGGCGGCCAGGCCAAAGGCCCGCCCCGCACGTACGAAACGGCGGGCCGAGACGACCGCATGACCTACTACTTCTACCGCGTTTTCCTGGGCTGCGTGCGATCCATCGACTACCTGGCCAGCCGCGCTGAATGGGACGGCAAGCATATGATCGTGAACGGATTGAGCCAAGGCGGCGGGCTTGCGCTGGTGACCTCGGGCCTCGACCCGCGGGTCACCGCGGTCGCGGCCAGTGCGCCGGCCCTGTGCGACCACAGCGGCCTCGCGTTCGGCCGCGTCTCCGGCTGGCCAAGGCTCGTGCCCAGGGGCAGAGACGGCAAGCCCGACCCCCAGGTGCTCGCGGTGTCCGCGTACTACGACGCGTGCAATTTTGCTCGGCTCTACAAGGGCCCCGCGATCGTCAGCGTGGGGCTCATCGACACCACCTGTGCGCCCACGACCGTTTTCTCCGCGTACAACGTGCTTTCCGGGCCGAAGCAGATCGACATCGCACCGCTCATGAGCCACGACCAGAGCG
>JAJRTI010000202.1 GCA_024278415.1 Planctomycetota bacterium
GACAGCGTTTCCGCTTGACGCAACGCTGTTTGGAAGCCCAACGGGCTTCCGGCTTCTAGCCCAGGGTTGCGGCCGCAGGCCGCTACCCTGGGGTCAGGGCAATCCTATTGAACTTCCCCCCCCCCATCCGCCCGCCCTGCAGGGCGGGCGGATGGGGGGGGGAGCGAAGCTGTGCGCCTCAAAACCCAGGGTTGCGAGCTTCGCTCTCGAACCCTGGGCTGATATCCGGAATCCCGTTGGGATTCAGATACCCCAACACGCGGCGTTGCACGGAAGCTTTGACAGTACTCCGGTACCTGGCTGTTGTACTTGGCTGAAGTGTTACTAAGAAACTAATAACATTGCAGCCGAGTGCAAAGAGGGGGTCTTACCTCGCTGGCCCCACCGACCCCGCGTCGGCGGGGGCGTTATCCCTGTTGCACCCGGCTAAAATGTTACAGAACTGAATACCCCTGCTGACCGCCGGGCCATGCCTCCATGAACCTCCGCATCAAGACGCTCATCATCCGGGCCGCGCGGCTCGCCGTGCCCGGGCCGCTCTACTTCGGTGTTCGCAACGCGATCACCGAAGCGGCCGCGCGCGGGGGGCTGGAGTTCGCCGGCGTCCCCGCGTGCGTCGCGGCCAAGAGTGGAGGCCACGCGTGATCGCCGACCTTCCGTTCCGCTTGGCGAACCGGTATCGCCTGCGCCGGCTCCGGCCGCTGGTGGAGCGCGTGAATGCGCTGGCCGACGACGCGGCTGCGCTCTCAGACGAGGATCTGCGCCAGTCCGCGGGCCGGCTGCGCGAGCGGCTGAGCATGGGCGCGACGTTGGACGAGTTGCTGCCGGACGCGTACGCGCGCGTGCGGGAGGCGGCCACGCGTACGCTGGGCCAGCGGCACTTCGACGTGCAGGTGCTCGGCGCGGCCGCGATGCACCGCGGGTGGATCGCGGAGATGCAGACTGGCGAGGGCAAGACGCTTTCTGCAACCATGCCGGCGTTCCTCAACGCGCTGTCCGGCCGCGGGGTGCACGTGGTGACGGTGAACGACTACCTGGCCAAGCGCGATGCGGAGTGGATGGGCAACGTGTACCGCGCGCTCGGCCTCACCGTGGGCTGCCTCGTGCATGGCATCACCGACGAGGGGCGCGTGGCCGCTTACCGCGCGGACATCACGTACGGCACCAACAAGGAGTTCGCGTTCGACTATCTGCGCGACCAACTGCGGGCCAACGCGGCCAAGTCGGGCGGGGCCGGCGGAGTGTTCGAGCACGCGGGGCAGATGGCCTCGGGCCCAGTGGCGCAGGTGCAGCGCGGCCACCACTTCGCGATCGTGTACGAGGTCGATAGCATTCTGATCGACGAGTCGCGCACGCCGCTCATCATCTCCGACCGGCCCGACGCGGAGTCGCCGTACGCGCAGGCCTATCTGGCCGCGCGGAAGGCCGCGCTCGACATGCGGCCGGGCCGGGACTACACGCTCGACCTCGCGGCCCGGCGCGTCGAGTTGACGGTGGACGGCATCTCCCGCGCGCAGGGCTTGGCTGGCGTGGCCGCGCCGCCGAACCGGCCGTTCCAGCACATGGTCGAGCAGGCGCTCCGGGCAGAGTTCCTGTTCGAGCGCGACCGGGACTACCTGCTCATGGACGGCAAGGTGGCGATCGTGGACGAGTTCACCGGCCGCGTGCTGCCGGACCGCACGTGGTCGCTCGGCCAGCACCAGGCCATCGAGGCCAAGGAAGGCGTGACGATCACCAATGAGAGCCGTACGCTCGCGTCGATCACGTTCCAACGCTACTTCCGGCTCTACAAGAAGCTCACGGGCATGACTGGCTCTGCGTCGGATGCGCGGCACGAATTCTGGCGCGTGTTCAGCCTGCGCGTGTGCACGATCCCGACGAACCGGCCCATGCGCCGAGAGGCCCGGCCGGAGCGCGTGTTTGGCTCGTGGGAGGAGAAGTACGAGGCGATCATCGAGCGGATCGCCGAGCTTCATGCGCAGGGCCGGCCGGTGCTCGTGGGCACGCGGTCGGTGTACCGGAGCGAAGAGTTGAGCCGCCGCCTCCAAGAGCGGCACATCGACCATCGCGTGCTCAATGCGCGCAACCACGAGGAGGAGGCCGCGATCATCGCGGAAGCCGGGCATGCGGGCAGGGTGACGATCTCCACGAACATGGCCGGCCGCGGGGTGGACATCGTGCTCGGGGAGGGAGTGGCGGACGCGGGCGGGCTCCACGTGCTCGGCACGGAGCTGCACGAGGCCCGGCGCGTCGACCGGCAACTCGGCGGGCGCGCCGGCCGCCAGGGCGACCCGGGGAGCTTCGAGTTCTTGCTCTGCATGGAGGACGAAATCTTGGCGCGCTGGAGCAAGCTCGCGGCCCGCTGGCTCAAGGGCCGGCGCGGCCTGCTGGGCGAGGCGTTGTGCCGGAGGCTATTTCGCCACGCCCAGCGCCGTATCGAATCTCGCCACCTGCGCATTCGGGTCGACTTGCTGCGGTACGACGAGCGGCTGGAGGAGATGAAGGGCAACTTGGGCGTGCCGGTGTGGGGGTGACTCAGAGGCCCGCGTTGGGATCGCGCACGCGCTGGTCCGCGTCGGCCTGCATGGCCCGCAGGGTGTCTTCAAGCTGCTTGCGCAGCGTCTCCAACTCCTCGCGGGAAGCGTCGGCCGGCACGAGCATGGGCTCGCCGTACACGTGCAGCGCGCGGGCGAAGGGCTTGGGCACGCGGAACTTGTCCCACGACGGCGCCTCCCACTTGCGCGACAGTCCGTACACGGCTGGCACGATCGGCATGCCCGTGATTTGCGCCAGGTAGAGCGCGCCTTTCTGCACCACGTGCCGGGGCCCCTTGGGCCCATCGACGGTGAACACGATGTCGCTGGGTTCCCCGCCCGCTCTGTTTTGAAGCTCCAGCAACGCCTTTGCGCCGCCTCGGGTGGTGGAGCCCCGCGTCGTGGAGAAGCCCAGCTCGCTGCCGATGCGGGCGATAATCTCTCCGTCCTTGCTTCGGCTGATGATGCACCGAATGCCTTGGTAGCGGTGGCGGTAGGCGCCCAGGAGGAGCGAATGGTGCCAAATCGCGTAGATGGCGTGCTTGTGCCCGTCCGGCAGGGGGGGGCGATATTCGGCTGCTGGGCCGCGGTAGCGCACGGGGCCCAGCACGAGCCTCATGACCCACTTGCCCAGTTTGCCCACGAGCCAGAAGAGGAGCGCGTCGCGCCTGTTATACTCCAGCGGCCGCGCCATCGTCCTTGGCCTCCTTGCTATACAAGCAGGTCCGATTGCGTCCCAGCCATTTGGCCCGATAGAGCATGTGGTCGGCGCGGTTGATTGCGTCCTCGATCCGCTCATCACGGCTGCTAATCTCAGCCACGCCCAGGCTCACGGTCACCTCGGCCTTGCCGCCGTCGGCGTTGATCTCGAAGGCGGCGACGGCCTCCCGCACGCGCTCCGCGACCTGGCCGGCCAGGGCCTCCTTCGTGGCCGGCAGCGCGAGCAGGAACTCCTCGCCGCCGTACCGGCAGGCCAGGTCGCCCAGGCGCAGCTTGCTGCGCATGAGGGACGCCACCTCCCGCAACGCGCGGTCGCCCACGAGGTGGCCAAACCTATCGTTGATCTGCTTGAAGTGGTCGACGTCAACCATGATGAGGGAGAGGGAGTCGCCGCGGCGCCGGCAGCGGTCCATTTCCTCGCCGAGGCGCTGCATGAAATACCAGCGCTTGCTCATGTCGGTGAGGGGGTCGGTGCGCGAGAGGCGCTCGGCCTCCTGATACAACAAGACCCGGCTCAGGGCGAGTGCGAACTGGTGTTGGAGGTTTCGCAGCATCTCAATTTGCTGCATCATGTCGCGGCCCCCGCGCGGGGCCACGGGCTCCACGCCAACCCATACAATGCTGCCCCAGACTTGGCCTTGATGGATCAACGGCACCGCCACCCACGTGCCGTCGCCCGCGGGCCGGGCGTCGCGGTTGTCCGCGTCCGCATGGTCCGTGCCGAACAGCACGTCCGCGTTCTCCCGCAGGTGCTGGCAGAAGTCTTCGCTGAACGGCCCCAGGCCGGCGATGTCGCCTTGCCGCAGATCGCGCACGGACGCGCCGCCATCTGCCTCAAACCGAACTAGCCAGGCCGTCTCGTAGCTGAACAGCCGCGCGACGACCGCTCGCACCTCCTGGAGGAACGAGTCGAGCGAGATCACAGATGCAAGGCTCTGGGCTGACTGGTAAAGTTCCTTTTGCACACCGAGGCGCTGCTCCAAGGCCTCGATCTCCGCATCCAGCTCCTGCTGCTCCTGCCGCACACGCTCCTGCTCCGCGAGACGCGCCAGCACGCCGTCCTCAAGCTTCCTCTTGAACCTGGCCTCGGCCTGGGCGAGCACGAGGCAAACCACGCCGAGCCCGTTGATGGCGATGATATAGCCGATCCACTCGAACTCCTGCAATTGGGCCACGCGAATGCCCATGCCAATGTCGAACCCAATGAGTACCGTGAAGATGTAGCGCTCCCGGCGCAGCCACAGCAGCACCATCAACGAACCGCAGATGACGTAGAGCCAGGGGGCCATAGGTTGAGCCTAAGTGCGGCGTTCCGTAATTCCGTGTAGGGACTGAGTGCGCTCGCCGCGCACTTGCAGGGCCTGGCGGAAAGAGGGGAATAATGGACTGAGCGACTTGCAAAACCCCAATAGGCCGAGGCCTCGCGCCTAACATCATGCATGGCGGAGGTGTCGAACGCGGCGCCGCCGAGATGAGAGCGCAGGAGCGCTCCGCTTGTAGTGGCGACCGTTAGGGCGCCCTCTGCGCC
>JAJRTI010000203.1 GCA_024278415.1 Planctomycetota bacterium
AGCTTTGCCGCCTTTGGTGGCGCAGACCCCCATGCGGGCGGTGGTCGCTAAGAGGCCGACATCACGCAACTTACGGATGCCGCCGCGTGAAAAGTGCAAAGAAACTTCGATGTCCTCGACGTTAGTAGTACAGATACCCACGGAGGGCGCAGATGGGAGGCAGAGATGGAGAGGGCACACTGAACGAGAGCCGCCAAACGATCGGCCTTATCTTCTCGCCATCTGATCTGTGTCATCTGTGGGTATCCGCGGGTATCTGTGTTCCTTCCGTCGCGAAGACCGGAGGGGTATCGCAAGCGCTGGTGTGCCCGTCGCGCCTTAACTGTCGGGCACCGCGAAGAGGAAGGCAAGATGTTGCACACATGGAGCGGATCCCGAAGCCTCGGAACCGTCCGTCGGAACGCGAAGGCGTTCCGCTCCAGGCTTGCGGGCGAAGCCCGCCTTGTAACAGATTCGGAAGCGGAGTTGTAACGCCAAACCACATAGGGCAGTGGCAGGCAACGGAGGGCCTCCGCAGGAACTGGCGGCAACGGAATTGGGAGCCATGGCGGGACAGCAATTCCGTCAATGGACTTGATCGCACGGTGTCCCCGTAGCTCTGGAACTCCCAGGCGACTGGACGTTCTTGTGCTTCAGCCACGTCTGCCTACCATGTGTAGTGCAGGCGATAGCGGTCATGAAGACGTTTGAACCTGTCGCTAATTGATCTCAACTAACTGAATCAAGCTGCTTTATGCCAAAAACCAAGCCTTTCACAACGATGTTGCATTCGATGGAAAGCTATGGTATAGTCTGTGCATTCAAGTCAAGAGCCCACAATATCTTGGGAATACGGTGGCCTCGCCTATGGCTTCAATGCGCTCAAGGATGAACATCGCCGTGCTCATGGGGGGCCGGACGCCCGAACATGAGGTGTCCGTGTCCACAGGCACGATGGTTGTGGATGCGATCGACAAGGCGAAGTACAGAGTCAAGCCCATCCAGATCACTCGCGAGGGCCAGTGGCGCATCCCGGGCGGGTTCATTAGCGATACCACCACGCCCAGCGAGCGGCAACTCACGTTGGGCTTCATGGACGACGACGCGCTCATGCCATTGGACATGGGCGGAGCGATCACACGCATCATCGAGGCGCAGATCGACGTGGTGTTCCTCGCCATGCACGGGGCGTTCGGCGAGGACGGATGTGTGCAAGGGCTGCTCGAATGCCTCGACATCCCCTACACCGGATCCGGCGTGGCGGCGAGCGCAATCGCAATGGATAAGGTGCTCACCAAGGACGTGCTCGCGATGCACGGACTCGACGTGCCGGAGCACATTCTGCTCGACGCGTTCCAATGGCGCTTCAAGCGGAAGGAATGCGTAGCGCGCGTCGAGCGCGAGATGGGGTTCCCCTGCGTCGTCAAGACGCGGCGCGCGGGGTCGAGCATCGGCGTGGCCATCGTGCACAGTGCGGCCGAGTTCAACCACGCGTGCGACGAGATCGTCGCGTACGACGACGACTTCTTCGTGGAGGAGATGCTCGCTGGCAAGGAGGTCACCTGCTCCGTGCTGGGCAACGGCCCCGGCAAGCGGCCCACCGCGCTGCCGGTCACGGAGATCATCCCCAAGCAAGGCGAGTTCTTCGACTACCGATCCAAGTACGAGCTTGGCGGCGCAGACGAGATCACCCCGGCCCGGATCGGCGACCACATGACCGGGCTCGTGCAGCAGGCCGCGGTGCGCACGCACGAGATCATTGGCTGCGGGGGCATGTCGCGCACGGACATGATCCTCCGCGACGGCCGGCCGTTCGTGCTGGAGACGAACACGATCCCAGGCATGACGCAGACCTCGCTGCTGCCCCAAGCCGCGCGGGCCGCAGGTATCTCCTTCCCCGAACTCATCGACCATATCATCAGGGTGGCCATCGAGACACACCGCCGGCGCCGGGGGTTCCTCAGGGATGCGGCGGTGAACTAGTGTCGCGTCCCGCAAGTTCGTATGCCTATCTGAGTAGGTGGGGCTGTGCTTGGAGCCCCGCGTCGTCCGATTGGCCAAACGCACTCCCACAACGCCACAGGGGGCGCAATTGTGCGCAAACCTCGAACGGGGTTTGACAACAGAGCCCAGGGTAGCCGCAGAATGCGGCTACCCTGGGTGCACGACCGCAAAACGATTGAACGCCGAAGGCGTTCCTGGGATACGATGCGAGGGTTTCCCAGGGTTGCGCTACGCTTAACCCTGGGCTTTGGGGTATAACGCCTACGGCGTAGCGACATGAGGCGCCGGACCCCGGGCAAGGGATGCATCCACCGAGGGTCGCGGCAGACAGAATTGGCAGGCATTGCCCAACCTGTGCGCCGGATTGGGTAAACGAACTTGCGGGACGCGACACTAGGCCGGGGACGCGATGCGGAAGCCGGCGGCTGCAGCGAACCGAAGCCGAGGCTGCGAAAGCGACGGGATCGGATCGTGTCCCCAGCCCCCCCTATCGTAGTCGCAATCTTGATCGCAATCGTAGTCACGCCAGATTGATGGAGTCGATTACGACTACGATTACGATCAAGATTGCGATTATGGGTCTGCGCCTTGTCGTCGGGCGGCACGAAGTCGGGCGCTTCGCGGCCTCGGTTCATGTCCCTCAACGCTTCATCCTTCCATCGCCGCGCGCAGCTCCCGCGCAGCAGCCGCCACGTCCGCCGCGGACACGACCGCGCTGCACACGGCCACAGCGGTGGCCCCCGCGCGCGCGACTTCGGATGCATTCTGCGCGGTGATGCCTCCCAGCGCGACGAAGGGCACGTCCAGTTCGCCCGCAACCTCACGCACGTAGGCCGTGCCCACGCCCGCCTCGTAGCCCTTGGTCTTGGTGGGGAACACAGGCCCCACGCCGATGTAGTCCGCGCCGTCCGCGGCGGCCTGCCGCGCTTGGCCGATGCTGTGGGTGGACACGCCGACGATCTGATGCGGGAGCAGCACCTCGCGCGCGTCGGCCGGCGGGAGATCCTCTTGCCCCAAGTGCACGCCGTCGGCCTCGCAGAGCCGCGCGATGTCCGGCCGGTCGTTCACGATGAACAGCGCGCCCTTCTCCGCGCACAGCTCCCGGAACGCACGCGCCAGCAGAAGCCGCTCGCGGTCGTCGAGGTGCTTCTCCCGCAACTGGATCACGTCCGCGCCGCCATCGATGGCCTGCGCCGCGGCCTGGAGCGCCGGGCCGTGGCAGAACTCCTGCGTCACGAGCACGTAGAGGCGCATGTCGCACAAACGATTGATGATGTCTTCTCGGCTGTATGTCATGGGGCTATTCCTGCGCTCTGCTCTTTATCCACATTTCGAAGTGACGCGGTTGGGCGTTTTCCAGACGCCTCCTTCACGATGTCCGCGCTGCGCGTGTGGAGTGCGGCAGCCATGCTGCCGCTTTCCGTTCCGAAAGCCATGCTTTCGGAACACTCGGGCGGGTGCCGATCGCCCGAACCGAAGGCCGAGGGCCCTTCGTCGGCGTTTGGACGTGCGGTTGTCGGGCAAGCATGGCTTGCCCGACGTGAAGAGCGCAGCCAAGGGCAAACCGACCGCGAGGGCAGCGCTCGTACTCGAGCGGCCAGCCGATACGGCCATGCCCACGGCCGCGCGGACGCCACACGCGTAGCCGCCCGCCGTACGGCGGGCCAGCATGCGAGGGGGATGTCAAGCGACTCACAGATCGCCCGAATTCTGGCTAATTCGGCTGCCGCACACGCCAAACGCGTAAAGCGCGCCAGCGCTCGGCCCTATGAACCTCCATTCTACAGGCAACCCGCGTCCACACAAGCAAGGCAAATGCTTGCCGGCCGCGCTCCATCTTGGTAACGTGCGCGCACGCGCGCCACAACCGCCGGCTCTTTGCCGGCCTACCTCACCCACGGAGCAAACAGCTATGCCCAAACCCATCACATCCCTCGCCGTCCTTGTCATTGCCCTGTCCGCGCACGCAGCCGAACGCCCGGCCGCGCTCGACTTCTCGACCGTGGGCGTGTACGCGACCTATTTCGA
>JAJRTI010000204.1 GCA_024278415.1 Planctomycetota bacterium
CTGTCGCGCAGGTCGAGCGCACCTTGGCCGCGCACCGCGGGCGAGGGCGCGGTGCGCGCGAACGCGTGAGGAGCGCCGCGTTGTCCGGTCTCCGCGTCGAGCCCCGCGTCCCATGTGGCCTTGAACGCGGCCGGCATGGCCGAATGCGCAAACGCGAGCAACAGCATGGCAACGTTGGTCTTCATAATCGCTTGTCCTTCTCCGCGGCGTTGTTCGGCGCCAACCCCGAAAGCTGCCGCGGCCCGTCGATCTGGTAGACGACAAACCGGTCCACCAGTGTGTAGCTTCGGCGCATGGCATCCATCATCTCCGGCGTCCATCGGCCAAACATTTCTGGGTCGCATGCGATGAACGCGAACTCGCCACGGCGTATGCGCGCCAGCACCGGCGTCTGGTCCCATAGCCCGCGGCGCACGAGGTCAGTGAGCGCGTAGTGGTGGAAGATCACTTCTCGCTTTGCCTTGAGTGTATAGCCATGAAACTCACACAGCACCGGCCCGGGTGCGGCCCGGAGCCGGGCAACCAGCCGCCGCCCATCCTCCCAAGCCTCTTGCCCTGGGGGCCGGAGCCAGTAATCTACGCCGGCGTACTTGCTCGTGGCCGGCGAGGCCTCCAAGATGACGCCAGCCAAGACGGCGAGCCCCACCACTGCGGGACGCCGGCGAAGCGCATCGAAGGCCTCGCCGCTGCACAAACAAAGCACCGCCAGCAGCTCCAGAAAATAGTTAGAGCTGGAGCCCGCTCTGCCGCACGTGAGCGAGACCACGAACGCGAGAGGCACGTACACGGCAACGATCGTGAGGCGCCGCTGCCGAAGCCGTCGCAGGAGCACGGCGCACGCGGCCGCGACGAGGATGAAGTGGTCGCGGAAGAAGCAGAACTCGGACGACACCATCTCGTTCACGTCGAAACGGCCAACGGTGTAGGTGAACACCTGCCGCGCAAACTCGCCTTGCGTCGCCACTTCGAGCGCGACGAAGGCCGTGGCGCAAAGGCCAAGGAAGACGGCACAGAAGAGCAGCCCCAGCTTGCGCTCGCGGCGCAGCAACACAATGGCCGCGGCCACTGGGCCGGCGATGAGCGACTGGCGAGTGTAGAGCGCTAAGCCAAAACAGACCGCCGCGGCCACAACGCGGGGCCGGGGCTTCGCACCGAGCAGCCACAGCCCTGCCATGGCCCACATGACGCCGAACACGTCGCCTTTGGCGACGGCCCCCCAAAGCACAAGGTAGGTGGATGCCGGGAACAGGAGGGCGGCCATCGCCGCGGCCAGCCCGCTGCACCTCGTCCTTCGCACGCCCAGATAGATGAACAGAGTGATCAGACCGGTCGACACCAGCGAAATCGCCCGGCATCCCAGCATGGCTGTCACCCCCAGCCGAATCAAAAGGGACGCCAGAAAGGGGTAGAACGGAGTGTACTGCGTCACCCAGAAAGGAGGCTGTGAGATGTCCGTATAGAGCCGGCCGCCAGCCGCCAGCTCCACAGCATCCCGCAGCACAAACCCCTCGTTATTGTCCACGTCGAATGGATAGGACGCGAGCGCCCAACCGAACCGCGCGAATAGCAAGCACCGGAACGCGAGGTAGCCCACCGTCACCCACAGAATCAGCGCTTGGAGACGACGTCCCTTCTTGCGGCCGCGATCTTGTTTCAGACCATCCTCAGCAGACAACCAACTTCTCCGATCATCGCGGCACAGTGAGTCATTCCGCTATGTTCGCAAACGCCATGGCAAGGATCCAGTGGATACCCCAGCGCCGGCCAAAGGAAACGCCTCGATGTTATGCCGTTCATCGTTGCAACGCAACATCCTAAACAGGACTTTCCTCAGAAACGGCGCCCTGATTCCCGGAGGGCGATACGGCTGGGCCACTTGGGACAAGCGGAATGTGACACAGGCGATCTTGCCGCAGGGGTTGGGGCGCCGGTACCCGTGCGCACTATAGGCGGCGCGCATGGGGAAACTCCTGATCCTAAACACGAGTTTCCCCAGAATTGCCAGCCCTCCTACCGCAAGCCTGGCGTCACCGGTCTCTTACAGCAACTGTCATGTGCATGGGACCGTGCGGGACGCGCGGGTCGTTTGTAGTAGGGCGATTTATCGCCCGTTTTCTCAGCGTTGCTGACGGGCCATAAATGGCCCTACTACAAGCCAGCGGCGTTCGTCGCTCGGATCAACGAACCTCATGGGGAAACTCCTGATCCTAAACGCTTGACTCGCCCTGTCCGTCCTGTTAGAGCCTACTGTCGACACGCGAAGGCGATCCGCTCCTGGGTTTGCTGGGGAGCCCGCCTGGCTGTCTCGGCCGTCTGAGTGTCCTCAACATTATGGAGATCCCAGCATGCAACTCGGCATCATGTTCCCCAACGTGCTCGCCGGCGAGCTTGACGACATCGCGTCGCTTGCCGAGCGCGGTATCAAGTGCATCCAGGCGCGGCCTGAAGCGTTTTGCGACGACGAAATGAAACTCAGCCACGCCGGCAAAGCCGCGCTCGAAGCGCTTGATGGCACGGGCATTGAGATTGCCGGCTGGTGCGCATACAAGCCGCTCATCGGTGGTCCGGACGTGGTACGCGCGAGCGTCGGCCACATCAAGCGCGTGATCGAGTTCGCGGCCGAAGCGCGAACGATTACCGACAAGGCGACCCCACGGGTCATGTCCGAGTCCGGCAACCCGGCGTCGTGCCCCCACCTGACCGACCAAGAGAGATGGGACGAGATCGTCGCAGCCACGTCCGAGATCGCGGCCCTCGCGGAGAAGCATGCGGTGGTCTTCGCGTTCGAGCCGACTCGCGCCAACATCATCAGTGGCTCCGTCGCCGCTCGGCATATTATCCAGGACGTGGGCTCGCGCCACGTGCGCGTCTGTTACGACGCGGCGAATATCGTGGGCGACCGCGACACGCTCGAGGGCTCGATCGAGGGCCTCGGTGAGTTGATCGTCCTCTCGCATGCGAAGGACGTGGTCCTCGACCCGGAGACTGGCAAGGCGACCTATCCGGCGGCCGGCCAGGGGAGCCTCGACTATCCTCGCATGGTCGAACTGCTCGACGCGATCCCCACGTGCAACCAAATCGTCATCGAATACGTGCGCACGCCAGAGCAAGCGGAAGAGACGATCGCATTCCTGCGCCCGCTGTGTGAATAGGCGCGTCTGCTGCGTATTCCGTATTGCCTTGTTGCATCTCGCGTCATACGCAATACGCCATAGAACCCGCGAATCCACTTCTCCCAAACATCCGCAGCAGGACGCCTCCATGCCCAAACAGCTTGCCATCCTCGGCGGCCCGAAGGCCGTCACCGCACCCACTGGCGACCAATGGAAGCCGCCAGTCGACAAGGCGAAGAAGCTCGTCTGCGAATTGATCGACCAGAACTTCCTGTCTGGCTGCAACACGGGCGTGCCCAAGGAGTTCGAGGACCGCTTCCGCGAGTTCATCGGCTGCAAGTATGTGCTCACCACGAGCCACGGCCACACCGCGATCGCGAGCGGGTTCTTCGCGGCAGGTGTTGGCCCGGGCGACGAGTTCATCGCTCCCACACTTGGGTACATCGGCAGCTATGCCGGTGCGCTTCACATGGGCGCGACACCGGTGTTCTGTGAGGCCGACCCCAAGACGTTGCTCATGGACCCCGCGGACGCAGCCAAGCGCATCACCCCGCGCACCCGAGCGCTCGCGCCGATTCACACGTGCGGACACGTGTGCGACATGGACGGGCTCTACGCTCTCGCTCGGGAACACGATCTGGTCGTGGTCGAGGACGCCGCTCACGCGCACGGCAGCGAGTGGGACGGCGTCAAGATCGGCAACCAGGGTCACATCGCATGCTTCAGCATGCAAGGCATCATGCCCGGCGGCAAGCCCGTGTCCGCGGGCGAGGGAGGCATCGTCTGCACGAACGACCGTGAGCTGTACGAGCGAGCGCTCATCTATTGCCATCTCCACCGGCCCGGCGCACTCGATGAGTTGACCCACCCGGTCTACAAGCAGCTCGAGCCTCAACTCCTCGGCTGGAAGTGGCGCGCACACCCGCTAGCCATGGCGCTCGGACTCGTGTCCTTCGAGTCACTCCCCTACCGCATCGAGCGCGTTGCGGCCAGTCGGGACGAGTTCGCCGACAAGATCAAGGGGCTGCCCGGCATCGAGCTGTCACACACCTATCCCAAAGCCAAGGGCAGCGAGATCTACGGTGGGCTGCGGTTCCTCTACGACGCGGCCGCGCTCGGCGGCCTGCCCGCGCGCAAGTTCGTCGAGGCCGCAGCGGCGGAAGGTGCGCCGCTACGCGGGCCTGGGGTGAGCCACTTGGAGCATCTGCGGGCGCTCTACACCAAAGACCTCCCCGGCCTCTGGGGTAAGGGGCACCCCGGCCCGGCGAACGTGCCCCTGCCGCGCTACGCGGCGGGCGACTTCCCAGTCTCCGAATCGCTGCGCGACAGGGTACTGAGTTGTCCTTCTTGGATCGAGCCAGCCGAGGGGTTCATCGACCAATTCGCGGCCGCGCTGAAGAAGGTGGTCGAGCAGCACGCGAAGCTGCTGTGAGCTGTGCCCCTAACTTCACTGTCAACTACGTCGAAGTGTGCTCGACGAGTCGCGAGGATCTGGCCAACTTCGCCAAAGACATCCTCGGTGCGCCAGTGCAGCCGGTGAGCACCTCGCGGCTCCGCCCCAGACCGCCCAAAGGCGGGACCCCGAACTCGGCCGGCCCTGGCAAACATGCCCGCCTCAATGCGCCCCTTCCAGGCACGGCCTGCGCCACCTCACACCAGGCGACTCTCGTCGGTGCCCGTCTCACAGCCATCAGGGCTGATGCCACCACTTCCGCCTCTTCTCGGGTATGTCGGTAGAGCTGTAGCTTAAAAAGAAAAACGCCCGCTTCGCATTGTGATAGGTCGTGCCGGAGTACGGCTCGTGCGCAAGCACCTGTTTGCCTGTTTTGCTGTCGACAGCAACCAAGGTGAACTTCGCTATACCTGTCTGTTTGGTT
The DNA here is from genome assembly GCA_024278415.1 of Planctomycetota bacterium. The sequence continues at coordinate 4,991 of JAJRTI010000204.1, forward strand.
GACTTGAAGAGGGCCACCTCTGGCGTCTGGAAGGTCGTCACGCCGGGCACGGGTATGGGTACGGATGGGATGCCCAGCAGTGAATCGGACCGGTCGATCGAGAGGGCGCCGCATGCCACGGACGCGATGACCTCCGCGTCCTTCTTGTCTTCGACCAGCAGCGCACCATCCCTACCCAGGATCGTCCTAAAGCGGCTCAGCGGATACTCCTTGTCCGTCGCGACAAAAGCCGTTGTGTCGAGGAAGACCTTCTTCCCTGCGAGCGCCTTCGCGTCCACCAAGGCCAGCGCGCGGTCGGCCGCGTTGCTCAGCAAGAGTTGCTCCACCGCGGTTCGGGGCGGATCGGTAACCCTTGGATCGCCCACGCACCCCATCAGCACCGCCAGGACCAACGCACCAGCAACCAAACCGCAATGCCGTGCACTCACAACCAGCTCCTTTGCTCTCTGTGCGGACAGTTCCAAGGGAATCGCGCGAACTCACAACTCCAACAGGTGCACGCGAAGACGCAAGAGTCTACCAGCCCGCACCATGCGCTTCAAACGATCGAACGTTCGTGCGGGTGTTTTCAATGCCAATAGATCACGTGCCCGTTTCCGAAGAAGAAGATCGCGTCGGCTACGACGCTCATGCCCGCGCCGAAGAACCAACCCAACATGATCCCAAGGAACAGGGGCCGCGCACGGTTGACCATGTTTGCGCCGCCGATTGAGACTACCACCCAACGGCACAGCCAACCCAGGAAGATGGGCAATACCACCCACCGCACCTTGAAGACCATGCCCACCGGGAAGCCAATGGGGTTGATGGGCCACCAGACGAACCGGTAGCGCAGCCACGTGAGCACGCACATCAGGGCCGCGCCGATCACGCCCCAGCCGATTTTGATCCATTCCACGCCAACGGGCGAGTTGAACGCGTGCACAACGTATTCGAACGGCACCTGCGCGCCCCGGCCGAAGAGCCACGTGCCGAAGTTGTACCCGCCGTGCGTGTACGCCATGTAGAGGGTGAACGGAATGGCCGTAGCGAACGACGCCAAGATGGCCAAGACGATCGCGCCCATGACTCCGCGGCCCGAAGCCTTCGCGTCGTGCGGCACGCGCAGTGCATTCGCTATGGCCGGCATGAACGTGCAGATGGGGTCGCCGATCCATGCAAACGAAAGCCCCATCGCGGTGATCGTGTGGGGCGCCGCGGCCGAATTGCCGAGCGCGTTCATGGTCATGGATTGCGCGGTCAGCGGCATGCGGCAGAAGACCAGCCCCCCTTCCGCTACGAGCCGCGCAAGGCCGAGGAAGATCGTGATCACGCACACGTTGAACAAGACGCTCGCCCAGAGCCCCATGCCCAGCCAACAGAACCACGCCACCATGAACGCGGCAGAAGCCAATAGCCCCGCGGCCGCGAAGCGGTACGACATGATCTCGTTCGAGTCGTCCACGACCTTCTTGCCGAAAGCGTTGGAACACACGTCCCGCAAGTGCTTGCGCGCGGTCCAGAGCATGATGGCGACCATGGCCGCGAACGCTCCGCCGCTCTGCCACGCCAACGCGGGACGCGACGCGTCGTAGTGGTAGACCGCGAGCGAACTCGTGATCGAGAAGCCGAGCCGGTTGAAGATGCCCTCTTGGATCACCCCCAGCACCACGAAGAACCAAATGCTGAACGACACGTCGAGCTTGATGAAGAAGGCAATGGCCATCATGGGCCAGTAGAGCGTCAGTACAATGGGCGGGAACGCGCGGGCGATGCGAAGCGGCGACAGATTGCGGGGGAACTGCGGCAACGGTGGGTAGAAGTAGCTCGCGATCTGCCACGCCATGATGCCAAACGCGGGAATGAAGCCAACCCAGAACAGCCGCGAGCGCATGAAGCTCGGCGCGGGCCGGTCGTCGCACTCGATCATCGCGGCCGCGGCTTCGGCAAGGGGGTACGACAGGCGCTCGTGCTCCATCCATTGCCGGCGCAGGATCACTGCCATGCACGTGCAGCCCAGCAAACCAAACGCGATGAACAGCAGCCACCAGATGATGGCCGGCGCCCAGAAGCCCCAGGGGATCCGCTCGCCATACGGCAAACCCTCGAAGAACCACTGCATCTGAAGCCCGCCCCCGGGCAAGCACCAGCTTGGCAAATACTGGTGGAAATAGGACGCCCAGCGGTTCTCGACCGTGGCGAAATAGTACGGAGCGGAGATCGTTGAAAGCCAATACCCGCACACACCGTACGTCGGGATCGTGGTCGAGACCGCGGCCATGACAAACACCACGGAAAGCTCGCCGGTCGAGAGCCCCCACGACCGGCGCACGATCTTCAGCACCGGGTTAAGAACGGCCACGACCACGAAGAAGAGGAAGGCAAAGCCGATGGGGAAGTAGTTCGTGGTGAGCAACTGGCTGTGCATCACCCATTCGCAGTACGGCGAGGCCAAGTTGATCCCCACGGCGAACGCAACGCCGACCACGAGCGCGCGGATGCTCACGCCGGGCCGAGGTCTATGGGCATTGAGGGTCACGGCCGACCGCCTTGAACGGATCGCTTGAGTTCGAACCCACCCCCAGGAGCGGGCACGGCGCGGCGCTCGAACGCGTCTTGCCTCATCAAGCACCGGATGAATCCGCCAATCTGGGGAGCGCTTAAAGACACGGCCACGTAGCCCGGGAACTTGGAGGAGTTCTCGACCGCGCCCAGGGGTCGGGGGGAGATCTCCGCCTCAGGAATGATGAACGTAGGCCGCTTCGAGACGATGTACGAGACGGGCGCCACGATCTTGTGCCCAGGCCAGCTCAAGGGCTCGACCTCGTCTGCACGCGGACGGCGGCCATCCACCAAGCCATGGAAGTCCACCATCTTCAAGCGCGAAAAGTAGCCCAGCGCGCCAATGCCGCGGGTGGCCACGCTGTCGCCTGGCTTGGCGTTCGAGCGCAACCAAGTCCCCACCTGCCGGCCCGCGACGCTAAGCGAGCGCATCGTCTCGACCGGGTGGCAGGCGTACGTGGGCCGCTGCACGCCCATGAGTTCGCACAGGGACGGCGTGAGTAGATATTGGACCAGCGCGGCGAGGAGCAGCACCCGTCCCACTGACCAAAGCCGGACGACCACATTCGACGCACGCCTCATGAGCCACGCGTTCGCACTCACGTAGCTCGCGGCGAGCATGTAGGCCAGCAGCGGCGCCAGCGGAGCGAAGCGCCGGTAGCACGGCATCCAATCGCCATCAGTCCGCACGACCCATGCAGCCCAAAGGATACACACCGTGGAGAACAGAATCGCAACCGCGCCTTCGTCGCTCATGGGCCGGCGCCGCGCCGCGCGCCCAAGCGCGGCCACCGGCGCCAGAAAGGCCAACAGCACAAACGGATAGTCCCAGAGGAAATGAACCAAGTAGGACCAACCCAACTTGTCGACCGTGACCGTCGCCACCTTGACGAAGTACATATGCGGCACGAGTTGGCCGTAGTAGCGCCACCGCATGAGGAAGTACCCGGCGCACACCACCACAAAGACCGCGCCGGGCCGCCATGCCTGGCGCAGCAACTTCGGCCGCACCACGACCATCGCGGCCAAGAGCCCTGCCGCGATGAGCGCGCCATCGACACGGGTGAGCGCGGCGAGAGCAAGCCAGTTGCCGGTCGTGCTGCGGAGGCGGCCATCCTTCATGCCATCCGCTAGCGAGGCCGCGGAGAGAAACACGAGCAGAGCGAACAGCGAGGTCTCCAGGCCCGCGCCCGCCCACGCTGCAAATGGGCCGAACATGGCAAGGATGCCGCTCGCAAGCACCCCGCCCCACGGGGACGTGCGCCGCCGGGTAAACCCGTAGAGCATAATCATGGATGCGATGCCACACGCGATTCCCAACGTCTTCGCCGCGGCCTCGATGTCAAACCCCAGCCTCGCCAGCAAGCCGAGCAGCACAACCCATGCAAAGTTGCTGTACCCCTCGACGTATTCGCCAGGGTTATAGACGAGCCCCCTCCCCTCAGCCCAGTTGGC
>JAJRTI010000205.1 GCA_024278415.1 Planctomycetota bacterium
AGGCGTACAGCCTTGGGCTTCAGCCCAAGGTCGCCGATGCCAATCGTTGCCGCGCTCTGAAGGAGCGCCGGAACCGGGACCGAAACAGAGTCGAACGCGGTGAGACGAGGGCCCATTCCACCGCGCCCACAGCGCGGGGGGGCGTGGCGATGCCGCCTTTGCCCTTGGGCCGAAGCCCAAGGCTGTATCCCTGCATCCCGTCGGGGTGCGTGCATGAGCCCTCGTATTGAGCGGAGTGCGAGTTGCGCTCAATACCATATCAGGACAAGGCCTGACGCACTGAACGCCCAGTGGGCGCGCGTGGTTTGCGCAGGCCACGAGGCGCGGATATGCTGAGGATCCCTCAATCGATGAAAGGATCTGCCATGCAGCTCCGTGCTTTGACTCAAGCCGACGAATCGGCCCTCTGTCCGCGGCCGGCCAGCGGGGCCTGGCTCCTTCTACTGGCGATCGTCTTGGTGTGCGAGGCTGTGGCCGCCGCGCCGCGTGAGTTCTACGTGGCTCCAGGCGGCAACGACGCTCAGCCAGGCACGATCGAGAAGCCCTTCGCCACGGTGCCCCGCGCAATGGCGGCCGTGCGCGGCCTCAATCTGGCCGCGGCGCCCGGCGCACCGGTGACGGTGTACTTGCGAGGCGGGACGTACGAGTTGAGCGAGAAGCTCGTATTCGGGCCTGAGGACACGGGCGCGGCGAAGTCGCCAGTCACCTATGCGTCGTACCCCGGCGAGCGCGCGATCCTCAGCGGCGGACGGCGAATTGTTGGGCGTTGGACGAAAACGCCGGGCCAGCCGTACTGGCAGATCAGCATCCCCGAAGCCCGCGGCGGCAAGTGGGTGTTCAACTCGCTCTTCGTCAACGGCATGTCGCGGCAGCGTGCGCGTACGCCCAACTGGGGCGAGAAGGTCTTCCGCGCACAAGGCCGCGCGCCCGGCGAAGACCCGCGGCAGGCCTTCGAGTATCTCCCAGGAGACATCGACCCCGCTTGGACCAACCTGACCGACGTCGACCTCGTGCTCTTGTGCTCGTGGACGCCGACGATCCATCGCATCGAGGAGGTCGCGCCTGAGCGCCGCGTCGTGCGCTTCCACAGTTCGCACAGCCGGACCGTGGACGCGTGGGAGAAGCACTTCCGCTACTACGCGATCAACGTGTTCGAGGCGCTCGACGCGCCGGGCGAGTGGTATCTCAACCGGCGCACAGGCGTGCTCTACTACTACCCCATGCCCGGCGAGGACATGGCGACGGCCGAGGTCGTCGCGCCGGTGGTCAAGAGCACGCTCATCGAGTTTCGCGGCGACGTGGACGCGGGGCGATTCGTCGAGCACCTGCGGTTCCAGGACCTCGCGTTCAAGCACGTGGATGGCGACCTCGACCGCTACAACGGCGTGTATCGGCAGGGCCACATGTTCCTCAGCGCGGCGGTGTACGCGGAAGGCCTGAGGCATTCGACGTTCACCAACTGCGAGTTCGCGCAGTTGGGCGAGTACGCGCTAGAATTCGAGGCCGGCTGCCAGGACAACCGCATCGAGCACTGCCACATCTGGGACCTCGGCGCCGGCGCGATGCAGATCGGCATCACCGATTTGGGCCATCTGCTGGCCGGGGCGTCTCGAATCCGGCCGGGCGACGTTGTGCTCGAAGCCGAAGACGCCGCGCTGAGCCCGCCCATGATCGTCGGCAAAGACAAGACCGCTTCCAAAGGCGGTTACGTGGTGCTGCCGGCCGGGCGGAAGGGGGGGCAGGCGACCTTCACGGTCCATCTCGACCGAGGCGGACCGTTCGAGATGCTCGCCCGCGTGATCGCGCCATCGGGCAACGCGGATTCGTTCGTCGTCCAGATCAATGACGGGCCGCGGTACACCTACGACACGGGCGTGAACGCGCGCTGGTTCCTGTCGCCCGTGCGCGCAAGGGAACTCGCCGGCAAGCCGCTCGTGGCTGAGTTCAAGACAGGCGCGAACACGATCGCCCTCGCGGGCCGCGAGCCCGGAGCGAAACTCGACCAATTGATCCTGCGCCGCAAGCGGCCTCGCGCGAAGGACAACAAACCTTCCGCGCGCGCGGTGCTGCGGAACGTCGTGGACAACAACTTCATCCACCGCACCGGCACAATCTGGCACGGCTGCTACGGCATCGTGAACCGCTTCGCGTCGCTCTCGCAGATCACGCACAACGAGATCACCGACACGCACTGGGACGCGATCGGGCTCGACGCACGATGGAGTTACCGCGGCGAGAAATACTCGCACGGCAACGTGGTCGCCTACAACCACCTCCACCACCTCGGCCTGGGCTACCACACGGACGCGGGCGGCGTGTATCAATTCGGGCCGCTCGACACGCACATCCACCACAACCTCATTCACGACACGGCCGCGTATCCCTACATCTGCGGATACGCCGGCGTGTACCTCGACCAACAGTCTCGGGGCGCGCTCGTGGAGAACAACCTCGTGTACAACGTGGATTGGTTCGCCTACTTCCAGAACCAGGGCGTCGAAAACACGTTTCGCAACAACATCGGCGCGTTCGCGCGCAACGGTTTCATCCTGCGTGGCGGTCTGAGCAAGAACTGGCAAACGAACTGGTTCGAGGCCGAGGGGAACATCTACATCGCCAAGGACAAGGTCGCCATTCAGCGCGCCTGGAAGCCCGGCCTCAAGCCGCCGGTGATGCGGCGCAACATGTACTTTAGCACCACGGCCGGCGCGGACGTGACCTTCGCCGGCAAGAGCCTGGCCGAGTGGCAGGCGCAGGGTCTGGGCGAGGGTTCGGTCGTTGGCGACCCAGGGTGCAAGGATCCGGCGCACTTCGACTTCTCGCTCAGGCCGGACGCGCCGGCCATCAAGGCCATTAGCTTCAAACCGTTCGACGACGAGATCCGCAAGGCCGGGCTCTACGGCGACGCGGAGTGGGTGAACCTGCCCAAGAAGTACAAGCGCCGCACGCCCTCGCCCGCCTGGACGGGCGCGGACCTACAGCGCTTCATCTCGTTCAGCCTGGACTTCGAGGACATGCCCGACGGATACGAGCCGAACGTGTTCCGCCTGGCCAAGGAGGGCGACGCGACCTTCGCGGTCACGAGCGAGGCCGCCTGCACCGGCAAACGCTCCTACAAGTGCGTCGACCGCAAGGGCCTCAAGAAGCCCTTCTACCCCTACATCCACGTTGCGCCTCGCGGACTCACCCAAGGCAAGATCACGCTCTCGTTCGACGTGATGAACTCGAAGCAGGCCCCCCTGCACTTCTACGTGGAGGCCCGCGGCGCGGGTTTCACCAAGGCCATAGGGCCATCGCTCCACTTCTACCCCGACGGCTCGTTCAAGGCGAACGGCCAGGCGATCGCCACGACCGAGCCCGGTGTGTGGCGCCATGTTGAGGTGCGCTTCGAACTCGGCGAGTCCGCGCCGAAGGAATACACGCTCGTCACGCGCTGCGGGCGCGAAGAGACGCGGCACACGATCCCCTTCACGCACCGCACGTTCAGCGAACTCCGCTGGCTGGGCATCGTCGCGGCAGACGACGCGGACGGCGTGTTCTACCTGGACAATCTGGAGTTCAAGATCGAGTAG
>JAJRTI010000206.1 GCA_024278415.1 Planctomycetota bacterium
GCGTTCAGCGGCGACAAGCTCAACGAGAAGATCGTGGCAAAGGCCATGCAAGCCGCGCACCTCGAAGACAAGGTCGCGCACCGCAAGCTCATCATCCCCGGCTACGTCGCCGTGCTGTCGGGCGCGCTTGAGGAAGAGACCGGCTGGGAGGTCATGGTCGGCCCCAAGGAATCGTCTACGCTCCCCGCTTACCTGAAGCAGGTGTGGAGCGCGACTTAAGTGTTGGAGCGGAATGCCTTCGCATTCCGAACGGCCGCGACCGGGCAAAGACGGAAGGCGAAGGCCTTCCGCTCCCGGCTCTAGATGACAACGAAGGGATACCCTGATGGCTTACACAATCGCACTCTCAGGCAAAGGCGGTAGCGGCAAGACCACGCTCGCCGCGCTCGCGCTTCGCCATGTCTGCCAAAAGACTGGCCAGGCCGTCCTCGCGGTGGACGCCGACCCCAATGCGACGCTCGGCGCCGCATTGGGTGTGGAGGCGGAGCACACGATCGCGGAAATCCGCGAAGACACTGTCGGCAAACAACTCCAAGTGTCGTAAGGCATGTCCAAGGAGAACCTCGTCGAGTTGCTCATCGAGCGATCCATCGCCGAGCAGAACGGGTTCGACCTGCTCACCATGGGCCGCCCGGAAGGCCCGGGCTGCTACTGCTACGTGAACAACTTGCTGCGGCGCTACATCGACCGGTGCTCCACGCACTACCCCTTCGTGGTCGTGGACAACGAAGCCGGCATGGAGCACCTGTCGCGGCGCACCACCCACGACGTGGACCTGCTGCTCATCGTAGCGGAGCCCACGCGCGTGGGCATCGACTCGGCCAAGCGCGTGTTCGATTTGGCCGAACAACTGCCCATCACCGTCAAGAACCGCCTGGTCGTGATCAACAAAGCGCCCGACGCCGCGCTGAGCCCAGCAGCCCAAGCCCGCTTGGACGAATTGGGCCTAGACGCGGCCGCGGTGTTTGTCCACGACCCTGCGATCTATGAACTCGCGGCCGAAGGACGGCCGCTTTCCGACTTGCCTGACGACAACCCCACTCGAGTGAAGCTGGGCCAAGTCCTCGACAGCCTGTCCTCAGAGTCATGACGCGCCGCGCTCCAATGGGAGCGCCTCACTCCCTGCCCATTTGAGGAATTGCAGATGGATATCCCTGACATTGCGGAATCTTGGTCGTCTAAAGTCAACGAAGTCATCATCGGCGCGACCAAAGCCGAGGGCGGCACGCGTTCCCACACGATCACCGTTGGCGGTGCGCAAAGTATGCCCTACATGAACTTCGAGGGATCGCCGGGCCATGAGACCGTGGTGGTCATGGACGTGCTGGATGCTCCACCGGCACCGGACGCGTGGCCGGAGGCCCTCGCCCAGGCCTACCAAGATGTCTGGAACAACCCCGGCGCTTGGGCCAAGAAGTGCGTCGAGGAGTATGGCGCCGGCATGATCTGCCTCATGTTGGAAGGCTGCCACCCGGACAAGGGCAATCGTACCGCGGAGCAAGCTGCGGAGGCCGTGAAGGCGGTCCTTGCCGCTGTGAAAGTGCCCATCATCATTTGGGGCTGCGGCGACGACGCGAAGGACAACGACATTATGCCCAAGGCCAGCGCGGCCGCCAAGGGAGAACGCTGCCTAATCGGCCCCGTGTCGGAAGACAACTACAAGACCAGTACCGCGGTCGCGCTCGCAGACGGCCACAACCTCATTGCCCACGCGCCGCTCGATATCAACATCGCTAAGCAGGTCAACATCCTGGTTTCGGAGATGGGCTTTCCGCTCGACCGCGTCGTCAGCTTCCAGTCCACCGGCGCGCTCGGCTACGGCATGGAATACGCCTACTCCATCCAAGAGCGCGAGCGCATGGCCGCGCTCTCAGGCGACAAGATGATGGCGGTCCCCACGATCTGCGATTGCGGATTCGAGTCATGGAAAACGAAAGAGGCCAAGACCCCGGAAGCCGACGCGCCCGAATGGGGGCCTGAGGAAGATCGCGGCATCATGTGGGAAATCGGGACCGCAGTCAGCCTGCTCCAGTCCGGAATCGACCTGTGCCGAGTGCGCCACCCTCGAACCGCCGCCGTCGTCAAAGAATACATCGCGGATATGATGCAACCGCACCAAGAAGGACGATGAGTCCACTGCAATTACCTCGCGCCCGTCCAGAAGCACGATTGCTCCCCCATCGCCCCCTGATCATGCACAAGGACGACGTGCCCCACAACGTGGGCAAGCGCGTCCAGATCGACATCGGGTTCCATCGCGCCGCCCCAGAACATCAGCCAAGCCCAGCCCGGCTTTATCCTCGGAGTCGCGGACGACCTACCGCACGTTCAGGCTCCGTCGGGCTGGACGTGGCCAAGGGAACCAAACCAAGAAGTTTGGCTCCTCAAGGACATTGCACCATGAACAAGTTGACTATCACATTCGAGCCGTACGGGCGTCGAGCGCTCGTGGGCAAACATGAGACGCTCCTTGACGCGGCGCGGCAGGCGGGCATGCCCCTGCGCAGCAGTTGCGGCGGCGAGGGCACGTGCGGAAAGTGCCGGCTGATCGTGCGCACAGGCCGCGTGGACATGTCGCCGTCCGCCACGCTAACCGCAGCGGAAGTGAAGGATGGATACGTTCTGGCTTGCCAGACCCGCGCGCTTGAAGACCTCGTGGTAGAGGTGCCGGCAGAGGCGCGCATTGAGGACGCACAAGCCATCGCCGGCTCGCCCACATCCATAGCCTACGGCGACCCCAGCGACGTTCAGGTGAAAGACATCGGCGAGCCCGCCACCGCGCTCCGCCCCATGGTGCAGCAGGTCGACGTTTCGCTTTCGCCCCCAACGCTTGAAGACACGGTGGACGACCTCCAGCGTTTGGTCCAGGCCAGCGGGAAAGTGAACGTGTGCCCCACGTCCTCCATTCGCATCGGCGAGTTGCGCAAGCTCCCGCGGCTGCTGCGCTCCCACGACTGGAAGGCGGCGGCTTACTTTTCAGAGGCCGCTTGCAACTCCGAGATCATTCGCGTGGAAGCGCCTGGGCACAGGAGCAATCTGGGCCTGGCTGTGGACGTAGGGACGACGACGGTCGTCGCGCAACTCGTGGACTTGGCCACTGGGGAGATCCTGGGCACGAAAGGCGCGATGAACCGGCAAGGGGCCTATGGCGACGATGTGATCTCGCGCATCATTCAGGCCTGCCAGTTCAACCAGCACTTGACGCTCAACCGGGTCGTGATCGCCAACGTCAATGCCCTCGCCTTGGCGCTCTGCGAGGAGCACGGCCGGCGCATGGCAGACATCAACGCGGTCACCTGCGCGGGGAACACGGCCATGATCCATCTGCTGCTCGGCCTCCCGCCTTGCTCGATTCGGCTGGAGCCCTTCGTGTCGGCGACGAACGCGCCGCCCGTGTTGCGCGCATGGGACTTGGGTATCGAAGTGTACCCATAAGCGCCGGTGCTCTGTGTGCCGGGCGTCAGCGGGTTCGTCGGCGGCGACATCGTGGCCGGCATTTTGGCGGTCGGCATGGACCAGTCCGAAGAAACGGTCGCGCTCATCGACATCGGCACCAACGGCGAGATCGCCATCGGCAACCGCGACTGGATGGTTTCCTGCGCGTCCTCGGCCGGGCCTGCGTTCGAGGGATCGGGCATCGTCTCCGGGGTCAGAGCCATCAAGGGCGCGATCCAATCCGTAGAAATCCACCCGCAGACGCATGAGGTCCACTGGCGAACCATCGGCGACGAACCGCCCTTGGGGTTGTGCGGCTCGGGCCTCGTGGACATCATGTCCGAGTTGTTCCTCTGCGGCTTACTCGATCGCGCAGGCCGATTCACGTCTCTGGACGTGCACCCGCGGCTCAGCCGCGGGTCTGACTACGGACCAGAATTCCTCGTCGTGCCGGCAGGCGAGTCGGCCACGGGAAGGCCGATCGTGCTGACCGAGGTCGACGTGCGGAACCTAATCCGCTCGAAGGGAGCGATCTTTACCGCGCTTATGATTCTCATGGACAAGATCGGCATGAGCCTGTCCGACATCCACCGATTCCACGTAGCGGGTGGGTTCGGCACGTACTTGCACATCCGCCACGCCATCACCATTGGCCTGCTGCCTGATTTGCCGGTCGCACGCTTCGAGTTCGTGGGCAACACCTCGCTCCTGGGCGCTCGCCGCGCGTTGCTCTCAGTGGAAGCCCTCGCCGAGGCCCACCAAATCGTGCAGAACATGAGCTATTTCGAACTCAGTGCGGACCCTGACTTCATGGATCGCTACGTCGCGTCTCTCTTCCTGCCCCACACGGACGCGGCGCTGTTCCCGTCAGTGCAGTGCTGAAGCGATATGGGATTGTGACGGTCCGGTCATGCAATCGATACGTACAGCACACGGTCAAGCAATCGAGTATCTGCGCCGAGTGCAGGCCGCGTTCCTGCCAGAGGCCTGCCCATCGTGTGTCGATGCTCAGATTGTCGCGCAGAGCAGCATGCTAGGCGGCGTCGGGGGCGACTTCTACGATTTTCCGGAAGTCGCACACGGCCGGCGAGGATTGATCATCGGCGACATCACAGGACACGGCCTGCGGCCGGCGCTGGTCATGGCCATGGTGTTCGGCGCGCTGCGAGGCGCGGCGCCACAGACCGAAAGCCCGCGCGACGCGTTACGCCAGATCAACCATCTGCTCGTGGACCTGAACAAGCGGCTGACGGACGAGTGGGGCCTTGCCATGTGCAGTATGTTTTATGGCATAATGAATGTCGATCAACACAAGCTCACGTACGCCAACGCGGGCCATCCCCCGCCTATTGCCTGCCGCGGAGGGCTTTGTGAACTCGAGCCCTTGATCGCAACGGCCCCGCCGTTAGGCGTCGATCCCGATGTTCCTTTCGAAGTACACGTCGCGGACTTGCAGCACGTCAAACGGATGTTCTTCTACACGGATGGCCTGCTGGACGCGCTCGGTGGCGCCCGAATCGGCGTCGAGCGTCTGAGCGAGATTCTGAGCAAGACTCGCTCTCTCAGCCCTAGAGCGCAGCTTCAGGCCGTGTTCGGCGAGGTCCAGCTTGCGCGGAGCGAACTCCCGAATAGCCGCCGAGATGACGCGTCCGCGTTCGTAGTGGATATCCGAAGCCGCACGGAATAGCGGCCTAAGGCCTTGCTGGGATTAGGATTAAGGTTCGGGCGCCGCCTCTTGGGTGCCCCATCAGGCTCAAGAATCGAGGAGGAACAAACATGACCCCAGGCCAAACCATGGTCCGATTCTCAGTTGACCACCCGAAGACGGTCGCCATCGCCGCGGTCGTGCTCACGGTCGGGCTCGGCGCGTTCCTGCCGTTCATCAAGGTGGACACCGACCCGGAGAATATGCTGTCCGAAAAGGAAGCGGTTCGCATCTTCCACAACTAGATGAAACGCGAGTTCACGCTCCATGACATGATCGTGCTCGGCATCGTGAACGAGAAAGACCCGGACGGCGTGTTCAATCCGGAATCGCTCAAGAAGATCCACGAACTGACGCTCTACGCGGAAACGCTCCAGTGGCCGGATCCGGACAAGCCGGGGAAAGAGAAGGGAGTGATCAGCATCGACTTGCTCGCACCGTCGAAGGTGGACAGCATCGAGCAGGGCGGCCCCGGCGTGGTGAAGTTCGAGTGGCTCATGGCCAAGCCGCCCAAGACGCGGGCGGAGGCGCGCGCCATTCGCGATCGGGCGCGCAACAACCCGCTGCTCAACGGCACGTTGCTGTCCGAGGACGGCAAGGCGCTCTGCCTCTACATTCCGCTCACGTCTAAGGACCTCTCCTACCGCGTGGCGAAGGCGCTGAAGAAGAAGATCGCAACCTTCTCCGGCCCCGAACAGTACCACATCACCGGCCTGCCGGTCGCGGAGGACACCTTCGGAGTCGAGATGTTCATCCAGATGGCCATCTCCGCGCCCATGGCCATGGCGCTAATCTTCGTGCTGATGTACATGTTCTTCCGCAACGCGGTCGTGGTCGTGAGCACGCTCATCGACGCGATGGTGTCCGTGATCTGCACGATGGGCCTGCTCATCGCCACGGGCAATACCGTGCACATCATGAGCAGCATGATCCCCATCTTCATCATGCCCATCGCGGTGCTCGACGACGTGCACCTGCTGTCCGAAGTGTTCGATCGCTACCAAAAAACAAAAGATCGCCGCAGCACCATACTGGGCGTGATGAAAGAGCTGTTCATGCCCATGCTCTACACCACGCTCACCACGATGGCCGGCTTCGCGTCGCTCGCGTTGGCGCCCATCCCGCCGGTGCAGGTGTTCGGCCTGTTTGTCGCGTTTGGCGTAATGACGGCCTGGTTGTGCTCGGTGATGCTCGTGCCCGCGTACCTCATGCTGCTGCCTGAGAAGGTGTTTGCGAACTTCGGAGCGCTGCACACCGCGGAGCACGCGGAGCCCCGAACGCTCATGAGCCGCGCTCTGCGCTGGATGGGGGGCTTCGCCCAACGCCGCGCAAAGGCCATTATTGCCCTGAGCGTGCTCGCAACCGCAATCGGGGCCTACGGCATCACCCGCATCCAGATCAACGACAACCCCACCAAATGGTTCGTCGCGAGCCACCCGATCCGTGTCGCGGACCGGGTGCTCAACGCCCACTTCGGCGGCACGTACATGGCCTACCTCGTGCTGGAGCCCAAGCCCCAGGCGCAGACGCCGGCGGACGCGGCGAAACAGATCGCCCGGCGCTTGAAGCAGCGCCTCCAGGAGGACGGGGAATTCTACCCCGGCCTCAAGGCGGTCGCGGCGAAAGCCTTGCAGATGGTGCAAACCGAGGCGAAGACCGCTTCCTCCGGCCAGGCGCTGATCGAGCGTCTGAAAGCCCAAGCCGCCCAGCGCACCCGCGCCGCAGCCGGCGACGAGAAGGACGCGTGGGAGTGGATCGCGGAATCGTTCGCAGGCGACCAGGCCAGCGGCGCGCCTCCGTTCAAGCGGCCCGATGTGCTGCGCTACGTAGCCAAGCTACAGGCCGCGCTCGCCGCGACCGACGTGGTCGGCAAGTCCAACTCCGTCGCCGACGTGGTGAAAAAGGTGCACAAGGAACTCATCGACGGCAAGCAGGCGAACTACCGCATTCCCGACACCTCCGACGCGGTTGCGCAATGCCTCATCCAGTTCCAGAATAGCCACGATCCCGACGACCTCTGGCATCTCGTGACGCCGGACTACGACAAGGTGAGTATCTGGGTGCAACTCAAGAGCGGCGACAACAGGGACATGGAGCGCGTCAAGCGCGCGGCCGACGCGTTCGTCGCACAGAACCCGCCCCCTGTGCCGCTGGAGCACAAGTGGTTCGGCCTCACGTATATCAACGTGGTCTGGCAAAACAAAATGGTTGCCGGCATGTTTCGCGCGCTCATGGGCAGCTTTGTCATGGTGTTCATCATGATGGTTGTGCTGTTCCGCTCGGCCTTGTGGGGCATTCTGTCGATGGTCCCGCTGACAGTGACCATCGTGCTCATCTACGGCGTGATCGGCTTGATCGGCAAGGACTACGACATGCCCGTGGCCGTGCTGTCGTCGCTCACCCTGGGCCTGGCCGTGGACTATGCGATCCACTTCCTGGCCCGGGCGCGGATGGCGGTCGCAGAGTACGGCTCTTGGGAGAAGGCCGCCGGCCCGATGTTTGGCGAGCCAGCCCGCGCCATTGCGCGCAACGGCATCGTGGTCGCGCTGGGGTTCACGCCGTTGCTGTTTGCGCCGCTCATGCCCTACAAGACCGTCGGTTTCTTCCTCGCGAGCATCTTGGCCGTCTCGGGTGTGGCCACGCTGTTCATGCTGCCGGCCCTCATCTCGGTCTTCGAGAAGGCGCTCTTCCGGCCAGCGAAGGGCGCACCGACCGCCTGCCACTGTGCCGCGTGCATCATCACTTCCGTGGCGGCCGTCGGCGTTGTGGCGCTCGTGATCCACCACTACCAACTCGCCGCGTGGACCGTTATCGTTTGGATTGCCGTCGCGGTAGTGCTGGCTTCGGCAGTCACCTGCAACCTGCTGTCACGGCGTGAAGCCTGCCGACGGCTCGAACAACAAGGAGACAATGAAGATGAGCGTACAGAGACAAGTGAGCAGCCTTAGTCCCGCGGCCTACCTGTTCGCCGCGGCCGCCCTAGCCGCGGTCCCGTCCGCCGCTTTCGGCGCGGCGGAGCTGACGGCCGACCAGATCGCCAACAAGGCCAACCTCGTGGCCTACTACGCCGGCAAAGACGGCCGAGCCCGCGTGCTTATGAAAATCTACGACGCGCAGGGCCGCACGCGGTCGCGCATGATGACCATCCTGCGCTACGACATCGCCGATGGCGGTGAGCAGCGCTACTACGTATATTTCCATCGGCCGTCAGACGTGCAGCGCATGGTCTACATGGTCTGGAAGCACCCCGGCCAAGACGACGATCGCTGGCTCTACATGCCCGCGCTCGATCTGGTCAAGCGCATCGCGGCCGGCGACAAACGCACGAGCTTTGTCGGCTCCCACTTCCTCTACGAAGACGTGTCGGGCCGAGGCGTCGAGGAGGACACGCACGAGTTAATGCCGGGCGACGCCAAGCACTATGTGCTCAAGAACGTGCCCAAGGATCCGAGTTCCGTCGAGTTCTCCTACTACATCGTTTGGATCGATAAGCAGACCTTCATGCCCATGAAGGCGGAGTACTACGACAAGACTGGCAAGAAGTATCGCATCGTCGAAGCCGTGAAGGTCGAGACAATCCAAGGCCACCCCACAGTGACGCAGTCCAAAGCCACAGATCTCAACTCCGGCGGCTACACGCTGATGCGCTTCGGCAGGATCGTGTATGATACGGGCATGCCCCTGGATATCTTCCAGGAACGCTATCTGCGCCGGCCGCCGATGAAATGGATAAAGTGAGCCTGATTCACCTCTTGA
>JAJRTI010000207.1 GCA_024278415.1 Planctomycetota bacterium
TGTGTGGGGTTCATGGATCGACTCGCGCTCTCGGTGAGCTGACCCACCCCCTGCCCCCTCCCTGCAAGGGAGGGGGTTCCGCCATGTCCCCCCTTCCAGGGGGGACTACAGGGGGGTCGCTTGCCGATGGCCCTATGTGTGGGGTTCATGGATCGACTCGCGCTCTCGGTGAGCCGACCCACCCCCTGCCCCCTCCCTGCAAGGGAGGGGGTTCCGCCATGTCCCCCCTTCCAGGGGGGACTACAGGGGGGTCGCTTGCCGACGGCCCTGCGATGGTCTGGTATACTGGCCGCGAGCAACGTACCTTCGATGGGAGTGAAGTCATGACCAGGCAGACGAAACTCGCAGCGGCCGCGATTGCATGGGCCGTGACGTGCGTGTCCGGTCGCGCCGCGGAGCAGCCGCGCGTGCCGGACTTGCTCGAGGCGATCCCCGTCCACGACGGCACGCTTGAAATCGACGCGGGCGAGTCGTGGTCCGTGCGCGTTGCGGCGCCAGAGATGGCTCCCGACGAAGCGCCGGTGCTGTCGCTGCGCGCATACGCCCGCGCGGGCGGGGGCTGCAACTGGGTCATGCAAGTGCTTGTGAACGACGCCGCGCTCACGGAGTCGTTCATGCGCCGCCGGCTGCTGAACAAGCTGCCATGGTTCGATCCGCCCGGCACGAAGTATCACTTCTCATGGTACGGCCCGCAGCGGAACGTGTGGATGACGATCTTCAGCAACACCGGCGAGTCGAACTGGGGAGGCACTGGGCGCGATCTGGAGTTCCTCTTCGACCTCACGGGGCTCGTCGAGCCGGGCAAAAGCGCCAAGATCACGTTCAAACACGCGATGCCGTCGCTGCCCGCGGCCATCAAGAAGGACCGCGCGCCGCTGGTGTTGCGTGACGTGGTGATTGGCGTGCTCAAGCAGGAGGACGCCGCGCGGCTGCGCCGACACGTCGAGGCGTCGGACGCCCTCAAGCAAGTGCGAGTGGTCGCTGAGCTGCCCGCGGCCGCGAAGCCTGGAAAACGGCCGTACGAGTTGGTGTGGTCGGGCCGGCCTGAGTCACCGCGTGCGCAGGTGGCATGGGACGACCTGGCTGGATGGACTTGCTGGGTCAGCGGCGACATGGAGGTCAAGGTCGAGGCCTCCGTCGAGAAGCGGCTCTGGCGCAAGCAGCTCGCAAAGCTCACCATCGCCGGCGGCACGAAGCCCACGACCGTGCTCCTTCGCCCGGCCAAGCCCATACCCATTCAGGCCGCGTTCGATGCGGCGGACATGTGGCTCTTCGCGGACTTCAAGCGTCGAGAGGATCCCCACCCTCAGGTCACCGCGCATCTGACCGACGCGGCCGGCCGCGAAGTTTCGATCGATCTGGGCCGCGTGAAGAACTCGTACTGGGTGCTGTTGCATGGAGTGCTCGACTCGCACGCACGAGCACAGGTGAGGTCGCCGGCGAAGTTCATCGGACTGTCGATTGCCTTCCTCCCGGTCAAGGGCGGGCGCCGGTTCTACCTGGAGTCCCTCGCATTCCTCGAACGCAACCGCAAGCCGTTCGTGAGGGACACGCGGCCCAAGAAGCCTTCGTTCCCCATCGGCGACGACGGCATGCGGCCCACCGCGCCGGCCGGTTGCCGTACGAGCGTGGCCAAGTCCGGCGCGGGCGCGGTGTTCACGTGCAAATCGCCCGCGGGCGTGCTTCGGTTCCACGTCGATCCGAGCCAGAGCGTGTTCGACGGCATCACCGCGCAGTGGAACGACGGCCCGCGCTTCAAACCGATGGCGGGCGGCAAGGTGAAGCTCGATTTGCCGGCTGATGCGCTCGGCAAGCCGAAGGCGCTGGTCTCGTCGAAGCTCACCGCGGGTCGCCTCGTTGCACGATGGCGACGGGGAGTCGAGTGGCAAGCCACGTACGAGCTTCGTGGGCGCACGCTCGTGGTCGACGTCGAGAGCAAGGGCGGCGCGGCCGCGGGCATCAACTTCGGCGTCGTGTCCGGTCTGCCCGGCGCGCGCCGCGTCGACGTGCCCTACATGAAACACGGCTTGGGGCTCGGCTGCGGTGTGGCTTGCGGCAGTGGGCTCTTCGTATCCGTATTGGCCGATTGGTATCACAGCGATTGTAGCCGCGTCGATGGCATGGTCGGAAAGGCGGATGGCGCGGACATCCGGTTGGTCGTGGGCACGGACTACCGGCCGCTCACGAACGGCAAGCGCAACGATCTGCGCGACCGCGTGCTCGTGACGGTGTCGCCGGAATTCGCCGACGTGCTGCCGAGCATCCCCCATCCGCGTTCGCCGAACATGGAGCGCCTGTCGAAGTACATGTTTTGCATGGTCAGCTACATGCGGCCGCAGATGCTGCGCACGATGAAGCGCTACGGCATCGACCACGTGATCGCGTGCGACTTCGCGCGGTTTTACGTCCAGGACTTTGCCGCCGGTTTCGCCGGGCGCTGGCGGCCGCACCCGTCGCTGACGCTCAAGCAGATCCAAGACTACCGCCGCGGGATCAAGGATCTGGGCTACCTGTTCGGGGCGTACAGCGACTTCCGCGACTGGTTCCCGCTGAACGAGTTCTTCGACCCCAATTGCGTGTCGCTCGACTCCACTGGCGACCTGGTCGACGGATGGTACGGCAACTTCCGGACGAAACCCAACTACATGCCCGTGCTCGCGCGGCTCGTGGGCAAGAGGGTGCACGAACTCTACCCGGCCGATTCGGTGTACATGGACACGCACACCTGCGTGGGCCTGAACGCGGTCGACTTCGAGGCCGGTGTGCCTCACGCAGGGATCGCCCGGGAGCAGGTCTACTACAACGCGGAGTGCATCCTCGAGACCGGGAAGTGGTACGGCACGACCATGAGCGAAGGCCGCGATCGCTGGCTCTACGCGGGCATCGTTGACATGGACTACGCGTCGCTGTTCATGGACAAGCCGGCCGATGAGATCGCGCCGCTGGTAGACTTCGACCTGCTCAAGATCCACCCGCTGAACCTGGGCACGATGATGGGGTACGGCCCGTCGATCTTCTTCAAGCGCGGCACCGACAAGCTCCGCAGGGTGTACCGCGACAGCGGCGTAGGCCTCGCGCCGGTCGAGTTCTACAAGTATGTGTCCGCGAGCCTCGCGTACGGCCACATGCTCATGACGGGGTACAGCTACCTGCCCAAGCTCTCGCGCATGATTCACCTGTACGCGCTCATGCAGGGAGTGCAGACGCGCTACCTCACGCAGACCGCGGCCGCGATCCACTACCACAACGGCCGCGAGTTCGTGTCCACGAGCCAAGCGCTCCTCGAGGACACGCAGAAGCTCGGCCGCGTGCGCGTGCGCTACTCGAACGGCCTCACCGTGCACGTGAACTACAACGCAAAGCAGAGCTGGACCGTCGATGGATACGAGCTGCCTCCGTACGGATGGCTCATCAAGAAGCCCGACGAGGTGCTCGCGTTCAGCGCAATCCTCAAGGGCCATCGCGTCGACTACGTTCGCTGTCCCGAGTACATCTACCTCAACTCGAACGGCCGGCGCACGCGGGTTGAGGCGCTCGACGTGGACGGCGCGGTGTGGCTCAAGCGCGAGGCGCGGGCCTGGCGCGTGATCCCCTGCGGCGACCTGGGGCCGTGGGAGATCTTCCCGCCCGTAGGCCTGCCCGCGTTTCAGAAA
>JAJRTI010000208.1 GCA_024278415.1 Planctomycetota bacterium
CACGCGCACGCGGCAGGCCAAGACCGAGCGCGCCACGGCGTCCAACCTCAAGGTCAAGGACGGCGAGGTGCAGTTCGACCTGCTGGAGGCCGGCCTGCCGTGCCCGTATCGCCAGGATGCGCGCCGCGTGTTGAGCGTGCTGCCGTTTACGCGGGAGTTGAACCGGGAGGCGCTGCAAGTGAAAGGCTTGGCCCCTGGCAAGTATGAGCTTCAGATCGACGGCGCGGCCGTGGGCCAGTTCACCGCGAAGCAGATCGCGCAGGGAGTGGACTTGAGCGAGAACGAGAATACGCCGCAATACAAACAGGCCGCCGCGGTCATGAAGCTGAACGATCAGAGAACCGACGTCATGCGCCGCATCCGCAATTTCCGGCTTGCTGAAAAGCGCCGGGGCTACCCGAGGGCGGACGGCACGTACCCCCGGCTGCCTGTCAAGGTCGTGCGAACTCCAGGCGGCAAGCGCAAGTGGATGCCCGCGCCGGAGTTAGTCAAGGCTTTCGATGAGATGCGCGCGAACTTGCCCAAACAATTGGAGCAGGTGCAGGCGCTGGAGGCTCAGTGCTACAAAGCCGCGCGGCCGGCCGTGCATCACTATCGCTTGAGCCGATTGCAGTAGCTCGGGCGGGCCGCGTCATGGTAGCCGCATGCGCCAGCATGCGGGGAGGCCGGTTGGCCTCTTGGCCCGCACCCTGGCGGGTGCGGCTACCGCGCACGCTGAACACGCACGGACGTCCTACACCGCGGCTTGTTGCAGAAGACAGGCCAGGGGAGTTCTGCCCACGCCCGCGGGGCCAAGCGCACTTCTGCCTGTGGGCAGGGCAAGGTGTCATGGAGACGCAGCCCCCTCCAAGCCCGCGGTGCTGAGGCTCGCACTGCCGTTCCGAAGAAGCGGCACACGCGTGGGGGCGGCGAAGCAGACGATGTAGAGCCACAGGCTCAAGCTATGTCGCCAAAGTATCTTGCGTCATGGGACATGTCGCCGGTGCGAAGCATTCGACGGCCGCCGGGCCGCCCGTTTGGGCGTTCATGTCATGGCCGAGTTGGCCGCGTCTCTTGCATCGCTGCTGTGCGGGTGCGAAGGTGGCACACAGGTTGCGATGCGGGGAGTCGACGGCCGAACCACCATAGCATGATTGGAGTTCGCGTGACCATGCCCGCCGTCCCGATATCGCATCATCTCTCCGATGTGCTCCCCAAGGTCGAGCACGCGCCCCTGTTCCCTCCGAACGTGGCGCGTCTGCTCGAAGCAGCCGAGCGGCCCGACACGCGGGCGGCCGAGGTGGTGGCCCTCCTCGATGAGGAGCCGGCCTTGATCCCCGAGGTGCTTCGTCTGGCGAACTCGCCGGTGTACAGCCTGCGCACGATAGTGTCCTCCGCGGGCCAAGCCGCGCGCTTGCTTGGCGTGAAAGCCGTCCGCGACCTGGCGTGCACGTCCGCGCTCTTGAGCATGTTCGACCCGCACGAGTGCGAGAGCACGACCCAACTCTGGCGCCACTCCGTGTGCACGGCGCTCGCCGCGCGGGCCATGGGGCGGCACTTGGGCATCGAGTCCGCATCGGACGTGTTCGTCGCTGGGATCATGCACGACGTGGGCAAGTTCGTGATTCAGCACGCGGCGCCCAAGGCCCAACGGCGCATCGTAGACGTGTGCCAGCGCAAAGGCGTCTCGTTTCGAGAGGCCGAGCGCGCAGTCATCGGCGTGGACCACACCGAGATCGCGTCCGCCGCGTGCCGGCACTGGCGCCTGCCCACGCGGGTTGCGGCCTGCGCACGCTACCACCACGATCCGCAGGCGTCGCCCATCACCGACCTCGCCGTCGCGCAGGCGGTCACGACCGTACACATTGCGGACTGGCTCGCGCACCGCATCTTGGACGACTTCCAGGACGTGCACGATTCGGAGTATCAGTGGCTCTTGGATTTCGAGCGCCGCGCGCCGGTCGTCGAGCGCGCGGCCGACGAGGCGCGGGAACAGCTTGCCGACCTCGAAGGCGCGCTGGGCCTGGGCGCCACGGACGCGGCCGCGTAGGCCATCTGGGGGCACAACACGAATCTTTAGCAGGGCGGTCGGAACAGCTATCGGCCTGCATTCGTATGGATAGCCGTCAACCGCGATGAACAAAGCGCTGGCCGGTTGCGCCAGCCGGCCGCCCTGCTGTTTCCCCTGACGCTCCCCGACCCACCGAGACCCGGCCCGCGACAGCCTGTCGCTCGCCGGGTCTCGGTCGTTCTAAGCGTGCGCGGTCGCCGCATTCGCCGAATGCAGGCGCGCGCTTGTCGCACGCTCGTAAGAGCGTTCCCCCGCCTCGACATTTCCCGACGTTCCCAACCTTCGGGAGGTTCTGCCTGTCACAGCCAGGCCCGGCGGCAGTAGAAGTACCACTCGGCCAGCATGACCACGAGAGCGATCAGCGCGAAGTATCGCCAGATTTCCTGGTTCGTGCGAACACCGCTCACGTTCGCGGCGATCGTGCGTTTGCCCATGGCGAGCCTTGCGGCCGGCGCGGTGTTCGATTCCTCCGACGAGAGCAGGTTGACCGCGATGGGCTTGCGTTGGTCTTGCTCGCCGCGCACGTGCAGTTGGTAGAGCCCCACGCTCTGCGTCTGGCTGAAGTAGGCCGTCTTCATCGCGTCGAGCGTCACCGCGTGCTTTCGGCCCGCGGGGTCGGTCACGTCGGCCGCGGTAGCGGTCTTGGACGTGGGGATGGCCACGGCCTGGCCGGTGCGGTACTTTTCCGTGACCACGCCCGAACGCCGGTCTGCAAGCCAGTGCACCGCGTTGGACACGAACAGCGGGAACGAGACGCGCAGGGGCCAGTCCGATTCGTACACGTCGAACCCCACGACCACGATCCGGCGCCGGCCACTTGCGAGCGTGGCCATGAGCGGGGTGTGCTTCGATTCCACCAGCGCCTTGGCGCCCTGCGACAGCTTGAGATTCATTGCTTTCGACACGTTCATGCCGGAGAACGTGATGAAGCGCGACAGCGGGTGGGTCTGGTCCCAGTCGAGCACGAGCGGCGCGGCCACCTCGCCGACTTTCTTGAACGCGTCGACGGGCGGGAGCGCGCCGAGGAACAGGTAGTTGCCATCGGGCAGGTCGGCCGGGCTCCAGGTGTCGAAGATGACCAAGTCGTAGCCCTGCGGCCCTTGGTAGCCCTCGGGCGCGGTCTTGGTCAGCGACACCTCCCGCTCGAGCGTGAGCGCCTTCTCCAGAAAATAGTTCTCCTCGGCCACCAGCAGCACTTCGATCCGGCGCCGCGGCACGAGCACGCACCG
>JAJRTI010000209.1 GCA_024278415.1 Planctomycetota bacterium
CTTCGGGCTGCGGTGTCCGCGAGGGGTTGCACGCAGGCGAAGAGCCGGGACGTTTGTTGTGAACCTGCCTGAATCCACTTCGAAACTGAAACTCCAGAACGCAACGCGTTGGGATACGTACAATCAGACCTACACCCAAAAAAAAGAAAGTCGAGGCGGCTACGCTTGGCCATTGTCTTCATGGGTCTGACAGATTGCTCGATAGGCTAACTTCAACAGAACAAACCCTATCCCGTACATGCTCGTATGTCAAGTGTTCGTTAGTGCCTTCGCCATCAGCAACCGCGATAAGAAACGAGAAGTTGGAGCGGAATGCCTTCGCATTCCGATGTCTCTCGCACGGTGGTGACAGAACGCGAAGGCGTTCCGCTCCTGGGTGGCGGGCGATGCTTGCTTTGTGTCTCCGGCTGCGAACTTCCGGCCTTCGAGAAATCGACTCAAAGCTGATGATGGCTGTGCTCTGTGCGTGGATCTGCGGTTCGCTTGAGGCAACGAATTGATAGAACGCAACGCATGGGAACCCATGGCTGCTGCGGCAGCAATTGTGTAGCTCGAAGGAGTGCATTGCAGCCCGGGCACGGCTGAACAGTGTCAATGCCCCTTAGCCACGCATCTCGGCGTGCTCATCCTCGACTCTTGGCATTGGTCGTCCAAGGATGTAATCTACTTGGATTCTTGTCGCATGGATTTGACGTGCTCCGCATCAGGGCCGTCGTGTCCGCGCCCTCGCAACTTGGACTCTCGGCCGTCAGGCCAAGTTGCCGTCACTCATGGAAGGAGAATGCAGCCGTGCCCCATCGCGCCCACTCGTTCATCGCGTTCGCCGCGCTCCTGCCCTTGGCCCACCTGGCAGCCGCGGGCGAAGTCACCACGATCGAGATCACCGACAAGGTGCTCGTGGAGGACGTGTCACGGTTCGGCATCAACCTGGGCGGCGACGCGTACTATTCCGGCGCGGCGCTCACCAAGAAGCGCACCGTCGCCAACTTCGAGGGCACGACGTACCGGCAGTGCCACTTCGGCCCCAAGCACGACGCGCACGGTGCAACTACGTGGTCCAGACTCGAAGCCAAATACGCGGTCCAATGGAAAGGCCTCCTTGCGCAATACGGCCGCTACACGATCCTCTCCGGCCCCTCGAAATGGACCACCGGCCGGATCAAGGGCGTTTCGACCAAGAAGGTCGAACACCAGGGGCGCATGAAGGATTTCACATACTTCGAGTTCGACAAGACGGTGGAGCCCATGCCCAGGAACGGAGGCGTCATGGTCGAAGCGTACCGCCTGCGCGACGGGCAGTTTCGGGATTTCGACCGCAACGAGTATTGGACCTCGAAGACGAACCGGATTGTCATCGACGACGTGCCGCCGGGCTCGTTCGGCTGCGCGGCGCTCAAGCTTGCAGGCGCGCGCGGCAAAGCACACGTGCGCTTCAGCACCCACTACCAGCGCTACGGGGAGACGAACGGCACGTGGCAGGTGCACTTTTGGGCCAAAGCGGCCGGCGGCTCCCCAACGTTGCGCATTGCAGGCGACCGCGGATATGGCGAATCGAAGACGATCACCCCGTCAGCCGAGTGGACGAAGATCGAGGAGACCCTCGTGGTCGACAAGGTGCCTGAGCCCAAAGGCCCCAAGGATAACCCGCACCTGTTGTTCATCTTCGAGGCGAGCGGCGGCGACGTGCTGATCGACGACGTGGAGATCTGGATGGAGGGCGACGAGAACCCGACCGCGTTCCGCGACGACGTGGTCGCCACACTCAAGCGCTACCGCCCGGGGCCGCTGCGCTACCTCCAGATGGGCGGCAGTACGCTCGACAACACCCTCG
The DNA here is from genome assembly GCA_024278415.1 of Planctomycetota bacterium. Next base: position 1,832 of record JAJRTI010000209.1, read on the forward strand.
CTTCGCGTCTGCGCGGCCACAGCTTCACAAGCCGGCTCGGGGACAAGGTGGGCCCCTACCACCGGCACGTCCAGCATCCGTACAGCCTGCACGAGATGTATGAGCTGTGCGAGTACCTCGGTGCGGAACCGTGGTATTGCCTGCCGGGCACGTTGAACCGCGACGAGATGGCGAAGTTCATGGAATACCTCGGTGCGCCGGCCGACGTGGGCTACGGCAAGAAGCGCGCGGCGCTCGGCCACCCGAAGCCGTGGACCGAGGTCTTCGACAAAATCCACGTCGAGTTCGGCAACGAAGCGTGGAACAGCTCGTCATGGTACCAATGCGGCGGGTTCAACGGCCCCGACTACTGGCGCGACTTGATCGCCACCGGCAAGGCCTCGCCTTACTACAAGCCCAACGTTCTCTTCCACGCGGCCGGCCAGGCCTCCTATGCCGCGCGCAACCGAGGCATCATGCGCAACGCGCCAAACGCGGACCGGTTCGCGGTCGCGCCCTATATCATCAGCAGACTCGACCAGGCCGACCTCGACGCGAATCCGGCGGACGAGGAGTTCTTCAAGTGGGTGTTCGCCAAACCCATCTGGCGGTCCCGGGATCCCCGCGGCGCGATGTATCAGAACTACGAATACGCGAACCAGGCGGGCATGGAGCTGTCGGTCTACGAGATCAACCACCACACCACACACGGCGACGCACCGCTGGAGCCGCGCAACAAGATTGTGGCGTCTATCGCCGGCGGGCTCAACGTCGCAAACACCATGCTCCTGATGCTCAAGGAGCACCACATGCGCACGCAGTGCCTCTTCGCGCTCGCGCAGCACGGCTATCGCACCAAGAGCGGGATCGTGCGCTTGTGGGGCACCGCGCTCTGCATGCGCGAGGGCAAAGAGCGCTACCGGCCCACGTTCCTCGCCTGTGCGACCGCGAACAAGGTCATGGCCGGCGACCTCGTCGCGACCGTGCACAAGAACGAACCGACGTTCGACGTGACCGGTTACTTCTACAAGCCCTGGCGCAAGAAGGCGAAGGTGGAGACGATGAGACGCGTGCCGGTGATCCAGAGCTACGCGTTCCGGGACGGCAGCCGGCGCGGCTTGATCCTCATCAGCCTGGACACGTCGCAGCCGCGGCAAGTCGCGATCGAATTCGCTGGCGAGGCCGTCGATGGCGCCGCGCGCACGTGGCTCCTGGCCGCGGACCGCATCACCGCGAACAACGAGTATGAGGTTGGCGCGGCGCAGGTGAAGGTGGTCGAAAGCCGACTCAGAGGCTTCGCCAGCGGGAAAACTCTGACGCTGCCGGCGTTCTCGATGATGGCGTTGGCGTGGGAGGCCAGATAACGCGCTGGACCGGCTGGGCTGCGTGGGATGACGATTGTGGACTTGGACAAGTCGGGCGTGTTTGGCAGCCTGGCAGCCGAATTCGCGATTCGGGCAATCTGTGAATCGCTTGACGCCCCGCCCGCATGCTGGCGCATGCGGCTATCCCGTCCGGCGTGCGCCCCCATGTCATGTGCACGCGAAATGCGGACAACAGGCTCAAGTGTCCTGCCGCGCCGCGGCATCATCTGAGGGGGTATCGGAGAATCGCCGTCGGCAGGCTTCGAATTCCTCTTCGACATCAAGGAACGCGGCCACCACCCGGGGGTCGAACTGCCTCGAAGACTCGCAGCAGATGATGCTTCGAGCGATCTCGTGCGGACGGGGCGAGGCGTAGACGCGCTTTGAGGTCATCGCGTCGTACGTGTCGGCGATCGCCACGATGCGTCCGCACAGGGGGATGTTGTCGCCTTTGAGTCCGCGCGGATAGCCAGACCCATCGTATCGCTCGTGATGGGTAGCGGCGATGTCGCGCGCCATGCGAAGATACTCGACGCCCGGGTACTGCCCCAGCGCGGCGTCCAGCGTCTTGGCGCCAATCGTGGTGTGGGATTTCATGGTATCGAACTCGGCATCTGTGAGGATCCCAGCCTTCATGAGGATGGAGTCGGGAATGCCGATTTTGCCGATGTCGTGCAGCGGGCTTGTCAGATAGATTGTGTTGACGAACTCTCCGTCGATGATGTTGCTGAAGTTCTGGGCCTGAGACAGCGCGAGCGCGATCATCTGGGCGTAGCAGCGGACGCGTTCGAGATGGTTCCCGGTTTCAGGGTCGCGAGATTCGACAAGTTTCGCCATGGCAAAGATCGCGCAATGGCGTGTCTCCAGTGCGAGGATTCGTTCGCCGGCACGAACACGTTGCCGTAGTTCTTCGGGGTCGAACGGCTTGGTAACCAGATCATCCGCGCCCTCGGACAAGCCTCTGACCTTGGCCTCCGTATCGGTGCGAGCCGTCACCAGCATGAAGTAGACATAGAACGGCAGCCCATGGCTCCGGATGCGGCGGCATAGCTCGGTGCCATCGAGGTTGGGCATGTTCCAGTCCGAGATGACCATACGCACGTCGCCCTCCAAGATGTGGCGCCAGGCTTCCTCGCCGTCGCGTGCCGTGTCGACGCTGTGGCCTGCCTGCAGCAGCACTTTTTCAAGCAAGGCCAGGGCAACGGGGTCGTCGTCTACGATCAGGATGTTCACTGCGTGTTCTCTGCTGGGTTGTTGGCAACGCTTGCTTGGCCGCTGCACATGCCCATTTGTACTGTGTATGTGGTGAACTCGTCCAGATGGGATCTCAGGCAGCAGACGCACTCGCCGATCCCCTCCGTCTTCCCCGCGAGCGCCGCGTTCTCGATGAGAGATGCTTGGTGCGCGATGCGGTTGGCTGCAACGCTCACGGCCGCGCCCCGAAGCGCGTGCGCGGCCCTGGCGATTTCCTGTCCATCATGGCGCTTGGCGAGTTCCTCCATGCGGCTGATATCGTCAGCGGCTTTGTTCAGGAAGGTGGTGATCAGCTTGTCGGCAAAGTCCTTGTCTCCTTCGCATCTTTGCAGCAAGGCTCCGTAGTCTGCTGGCTCGTCGAGGGGCGAGTCCTCGCACGGTTGTTTAGCCTCTGTCGGCGCCTCGGCCGCGGCGGGCGCATCGTCTCCTTCGGACCGTCTGGCGGCCCACCTGTTGATCGTAGCCACGAACTGTGACGGGTCGACTGGCTTGCGGATGTAGTCGTCCATTCCCGCTTCGAGGCAGCGTTCGCGGTCGCCTTTCATGGCGCTTGCCGTGAGGGCTATGATGGCCACCCTCTGCTGCACATCGGAGGCCGCCTCCATCTTTCGGATCTCCTGTGTCGCCGCCAGTCCGTCCATCCCTGGCATCTGGCAGTCCATGAGCACGATCTGGTAATTGTCGCGCTTGATGGCCTCGATTGCCTCGATGCCGTTGCCGACGCAATCGCATCGGTATCCGGCCTTGGCAAGCATCCCTATCGCGACTTCTCTGTTGACCTCGTTGTCCTCTGCCAGGAGGATCTTCACGTCTTGCACGCCACTTGTGTCTGGGGGGCTCGACAGGCCATCTTTGGGAGGGACAGTTTTCAGATCATCGGCCGCCATAGCCCTGGCGATCGAATCGTACAAGAGGGACAGGCGGATCGGCTTGCTGATACACGATGAGAATCCGTTTGCCTTGTGCCGTTCGGGGTCAGTACCGTCAACGACAGATGTCATGACGACCAGCGTCAAGTCCTGCAACGCCGGATCCGCCTTGATCTGTCGAGCGAGTTCCTCTCCGCTCATCGTTGGCATCTGAGAGTCTATGAGCGCGAGCTTGAAGGGAGTCTCCGTGAGCGCTGCTTCGCCAAGCATGGTGAGCGCCAGGGGGGCGTTAGGCGCGGCTTCCGCCGCGCATCCCCATGACTTCAGTTGCTCGCAGATGAAATCTCGGCACATGGCGTTATCGTCCACGACGAGCGCACGCACACCCTGAACCGCGGCTCGGTCCACGAGTGTCCCCTTTGCAGGTGATGGCGGCTTCTCGAGGACCACGCTGAACCAGAATGTGGACCCAGCACCGGCCTGGCTGTCCACTCCAATGCTTCCGCCCATTAGGTGAACCAGTTGCTTGCAGACGGCTAGTCCGAGGCCCGTTCCTCCGTACTGACGCGTGGTGCTGGCATCGGCCTGTCTGAACGCGTCGAAGATCACTGCCTGCTGCTCCTTGGAGATGCCGACACCCGTGTCGCGCACAGTGAAGACGACAGTGATGTGGCGCTCTGTCTCCCGCGTGACTTCGCCCTTGATGGCCACCTCGCCGGCCTCTGTGAATTTCACGGCGTTGTTCACCAGATTCACAAGGACCTGTTGCAATCGGGTGGGATCGCCCCGGACGACCGAAGGGATGTCTTCGCTCACGTAGCACGCCAGTTCGAGCCCCTTTCGGTAGGCCGGCTCGGCCTCGACTTCGGCCGCGGCTTCCACCGTCTTGCGCAGGTCGAAGTCCGTCACCTCTAGGTCCAGTTTCCCAGCTTCGATCTTGGACAGGTCGAGAATGTCGTAGATCAGGGCAAGAAGCGAGTCCGCGCATGTCCGCGCCATGTCCGCATATCGGCGCTGGTGTGCGTCGAGTTCGGTATCGAGGAGCAATGACAGCATGCCCATCACACCGTTCATGGGCGTACGGATCTCATGGCTCATGTTGGCCAGAAACCGGCTGTGGGCCTCTTTCGCTGCATTGGCTTCAGAGGTCTTAGCTTCGAGTCTCCTCGTGCGAGCTTTGACGAGTTCCTCCAGAAGGTCTCTGTGCTCTTTGAGCGTTGCCTCGCGTTTCTGGATGTGATCCAGCATCTTGTCAAAGCCGTCGACCAAGATGCCTATCTCGTCGTTACTTCTTTTCTTAACACGAGTGGAATAGTCCGTCTCCTGGGTCACACGGTTCATGGCATCTGCCAGCTCGATTAGTGGCTGTGTTATCACGCGCTGGAGTGCCAGAGATAGCAGAACGGATAGGCCGAGTGAGACCACCATGACGGACTGTACGATGGCAAGGCTTCGCTTCGCGTATGCGCGCGTGGCTCCCATGTCTGCCCGGAGGAGATTCGGCCAGCGATCCCTTTGCTGTCCTTCACGTACGTGACCATGTCCGCGAAACTGTCATTGATCTTCGATCCTACTGACGCGGGAATGGCAGGGAGGACAGGCGGCGTGCCATGCCTGAAGTACCGCGCGAGCGGCTTCCCATCGCGGCCAAGGAGGCAAGCCACGGTAACGGACTCTTCGCTTCGAAGCGTATCGAGGGCGGCTTGGGCGGCTGATGCGTCGCCTGCCCTGATGGCCTTGGCGCTCCTCTTGGCCAAGTCCTCGGCCAGACCACGGAGTGAACGCACCGTGGACTCGCCGAGGAAGCGGGTGTCGTTGCTGACGAACGCCGTGCACGCCAGCAGCATGGCGGTGGTGCCAGTAATAACGAGCAACACGGTGAGCTTGTTGCGGATTGGGATGTCCCTAAACTTACGCATTTGCTGCGACTCTTGCTTCTTCCTGTGTGCAGCTGACGGCACTGGGGGGACTCGATAGCAGCCAAGGCCATACAAGCACGAAGCCAGCAACCCTGGCGAGATGAGGACGTGTAGAAGCCACAACGATTGTGGCAGAGACTACTTTCGACCTGCACGAGTTCATTCCCAAGACGCCCGAGGCACAGTTGGCTCGGCCGCCTCCAATCACTTCCCACTCACCTTCCGGCGCCCGCGAAGCGTCTCGCTCGCGATGGCCACGCGAAGGCACGAGAAAGGGATGGGCGCCCGCGGAAGCAAGGCCCTGCGCCCACCATGCCCGCTCTCCGTGCCATGCACAGCCTAAGAGCGCTTCCATGACCACTTCCTTGCACTTTCAGTGCGAGACCTGCAACAAGGACCTACACTTCAGTATTAACTTATGCCGCATGCTATCCCTATGCCCCAACAATGTCAAGATGCCATGGACAGGTGGCGCTACCCCCCACATGAACACACAAGATGGTGCATGCCCATCTGGAGGTTGTTTCAAGTTGCGGCGGTAACCGATCGTGTCGTTTCTGACTTTTCTGGGAAGGTGCCGCCAAGAGGTCGCGTGCTGCGGATGTGTCGGCGGGGGCGCTATCCCGGTTGCACTTGGCTGAAATGTTACGGCGATTGTATGGTATCATGGTCGTAAATGGGGTAACCAATCTTGAGAGAGGGCGGGGCGGCTGACTCGGAAATGGCGGAGCGCTGCTTTGCCGCCACACAAGCCTGGAGTCGACCATGCCGTTCCCAATCCGATGCGTGAACCCGAAGTGCGCCAAGACGCTGAAAGTGCCCAACCACGTGGCCGGCAAGCCTGCGCGTTGTCCGATCTGCAACCAGAAGATGCTCGCGCCGGTGCCAGAAGTGTTCCACTGCGAGATCGACAAGGACCAGATCGAGCAGGTCAGCATGCAGGTGGTGAACCAGGCCTTCGAGTTCATCCAGGCCTACCTCAGGCAGAAGCGAGCGCTCTGGTCGATCGTGCAGCTTGACATTCTGTGGGATCCTGGAGTGGAGCCGATCTGGCGAGACGAGAGCCTGCGCGAGTGGTATGGATCGCTCCGCAAGCGAATCCCCGCCGCGCTTTACTGGCTCACGGAGGAGAGTGCGATGCTCTACCTGCACATGGTGGCGCAGTTTGACCCGTCGCAGCCGGGTGGAGCGACGCGCGAGGAATTGTGGCGTGTGATCACGGACACCACGCCCGCGCTCCAAGCCCTGCTGCATCGGCTGTTCGGGGAGGACGAGGCGACCGTGGACAGGCTGGTGAGCCGGCTCTGTGGCCGGATGCAGCAGATCCTGAAACGGCAGAAGATGGAGAACATTTTCGTCTAGGCGAAAGGCGCCCCGCAATGCCAACGCTAGAACCACTAGGTCCAGCCGAGCGCCTCGCGCACAAGCCCCACAAGCTTGCCCGATACGTGATGGCGCGCGGCCATGCCACGCTCGGCAGGGATTCAAGTTGTGACATCAAGTTCAGTGTGCCGGAAGATGCCCCTGCTGGGGAGCGTGCGGATCTCGAGCGGTTGCTGAAGCTTGTGCCCATCAAGAGCGTGCGGGTCGTGCGGGAGGAGGGCATCTACTACCTCGAGCCCATGGGGCCGGTGTCGGGCGTATACCTGAACGGGGAGCCGCTGACGCAACGAGAGGGCTTGTTCGACCTCGATGAAATCTGCTTTGGCGACCCGGAGGGCGAGGAGGCCGTGCGGCTGTACTTCAGGGCCACGGGGTAGGGGGGCCGGGGACGCGGTGCGTCTGCCTGCCGCGACGTGCGCGGCGCAACGTGGCGAGGCTCGTAGTAGGGCGATTTATCGCCCGTCTCTCCAGGGGTGCCGACGGGCGATAAATCGCCCTAATACGAACGGCCTGACGGCGGCGCGGCTGCCTCTTTCTCACGGCGAAGTCTGCGAGAAAGTGTAGACCGTTAGCGGCCCATCTTGCGTAGGGCGAGTATGTGCCGCGCGCAGTCGGCTTTGAATCGATCGTAGTCATCGAAGGAGAGGCCTACGTCGACCTTGAAGCTGCCGCCGACCGCCGGCTGTCCCTGCACCCCCACGGTGCGCTTGGTCCAGTCGCCTTGCATGCTGCGGTTCGTGCGCAGGTGCGACAGGTCGAGCCGCGCGATCCAGCCGTTGAGCATGGTCTGAGCTTCCTGCGCACGCTTCTTCAACTGCGCGTCGTTGGTCGCTTGAGCACGCCGGATGAGGTTCGTCAGCGTGCGCGCATATCGGTAGTCGTCGATGCCCTCTCGGAGTCCCTCCCAGCCCAGCGCGGGGCCGCCTCGGCGCTTGCCGCGAGGCGGGTAGTAGAAGATCGTGTCGCCATGCCTGCCCGAGTAGTCGTCGTACGGCTTGTCGTCGCCCCAGGAGTAGGCCCACGAGAGCAGGCCGTCCGCGTTGGACCAGAGCATGTAGAGTCCGGCAGCAAAGCGCATCGTCTCGACGTGGTAGCCGGTCGTGTCCACGTTGTAGAACCAGATGCGCTTGCGGCCGCGGTGATACCCCTGGACAATGCCCAGCCATTCGTCCCGCGGGAACACACGCTTGCCGTAGAGCAACGGCCCGTAGCAGTGCACGAGCACGTCGGTAAACGGATACGTCTCCTCGGTCAGTTCCGGCTTCACGTTCGTGCCATCCATTTCAGTGCGCAGCCCAGGGATCTGCTTCAGGAGCTTCAGCTCGCGCAACGCGGTCTTGTAACGGCTCGTGTGCGCATAGACTTCGTCCTCTGGCTGGAAGATGATTTCGGGCCACCCCCGGCGTTTGCCTTCGGCCACGAGCGCGGCAACGATGGACTTGTACGCCTCCCCGAACGCGTCGCTCTCCAGGGGGCCTTGCTTCAGGCAGAACCGGCGCACGTCGCTGCCCATGAGCCAGACGATCGGCTCCGGGAAGCGGGCGCGGGAATAGGCGTCCATCGCCTTCTCGATAGCCGACGCGCCATCGAACAGCACCTTGGC
>JAJRTI010000210.1 GCA_024278415.1 Planctomycetota bacterium
GTGCTGGCCGTGAGCACGATCGTGGGTACGGTGAGCGAAGGGCTATTCACGTGGCCCAAGGGCAAGCCGGCCAACGGCAGCGTGCTCGTGTCAGGCGTCCTCTTTGCGCTCATCCTGCCGCCGACGATCCCGCTCTGGATGGTGGCCGTGGGCATCGCGTTCGCCATCGTCTTCGCCAAGATGGCCTTCGGCGGCTTCGGCGCGAACATCTTCAACCCGGCCATGTCCGGCCGGTGCTTTGTGTACATCTGCTTCCCCATCGCGATGACGGCTCGCTGGGCCGCGCCATCTGGCGCCGCGGGCTTGACCCAATGGAGCGTGGACGCGGTCAGCATGGCTACGCCCTTGGACGCGTTCAAGGCCGGCCAGGCGGTGGACCTTCGGGCTCTGTTCCTCGGCAACGTGGCCGGCTGCATCGGCGAAACGTCCACGCTGCTGATCCTCCTCGGCGCGGCGTACATGATCTGGAAGAAGACCGCGAGTTGGCAGATCATGGCCGCTTGCGCGACCGGCGGCATCGCCACCTCCGGCGTTCTCGGTCTCATCAGCCCGGACCGCGTCGGGAATCCTCTGTTCCAGTTGCTCGCGGGCGGCTTCGCGTTCGGCTCGGTCTTCATGGCCACCGACCCCATCTCCGCGGCGCGCACGGACATCGGCAAGTGGATCTACGGCCTCATGGTCGGCGCACTCACGGTCGTGTTCCGCGCGTACTCGAACTTCTCCTGCGGGTTCATGTTCGCGATCCTCATCATGAACGCGTTCAACCCGACGATTGATTTGCTTGTCCAGGAGTGGAAGGCCAAGAAGGCCGGCGCAAGATGACGCGCGGCGTGTTGAATTCCGTAATGCGTAAAACGTAAAACGTAAAACGCAAAATGTAAGGTGCGCATCGCTAATCTCGACCCATGCCCGCATCCCGCAAAGAACAATTCCGGACCGTCGCCAGCGTGGTCGCGATCACGGCCGTGTTCACTGCGCTCGTGGCCACGGTGCAGGCGTTCACCCGCGACGGCATCCTGGCCAACGAACGGCTCAAGGAAGTGCGCGGCGCGTTCGACGCGTTCGGCATCGAGTACAGCCGCGACATGACCAGCGAGCAACTTGAAACGCTTGCCAAGGAACGCCTGAAACCGAAAGCTTTTGGCGGACTGAAAGGCTTTGAGGTCGTGGATGCCAACAGGAAGCGACAGGGCTACATCTTCCCCATTGCCGGCCCCGGCTTCTGGGGGCCTATATCGGGCTACATCGCTTTGGACACCACGGGCTCGCGGATCGTCGGTATCTCGTTCGTCCGCCACTCCGAAACGCCCGGCCTCGGCGCGCGCATCACGGAGGACTGGTTCCGGCGGCAGTTTGTAGGCAAAACAACCGAGCCCCCGCCGGGACAGGCCCGCGCCATCCGCTTCGTCCAGGAAGGCAAGCCCAAAGGCCCGAACGACGTGGACGCGATCACCGGCGCCACCGGCACGAGCCGCGGCGTCGAGAAGTTCCTGAACGACAACCTCGCCCGAATCCGCGCAGCGATGACACGATAGATGCAATCTCCCTCACAAAGCGTGAAGACGAAGGACCTGGTCGCCCAGGGTCTTTGGGGCAACAACCCGGTCTTCCGGCAGTTGCTGGGCATCTGCTCCACGCTCGCGGTGACGAACCTGCTGATGAACACGCTCGTCATGGGCGTGGGGCTCATCTACGTGACCGCGATGTCGAGCCTGACCGTCTCCCTCCTTCGCAAGGTCATCCCCACGCGCATCCGCATGATGGCGCAGGTGCTCATCATTGCCGCGTACGTGATCATCCTCGACCTGCTGCTCAAGCGCTTCGCCCCGGACATCAGCGACGAACTGGGCGCGTACGTGGGGCTCATCATCACCAACTGCATCATCATGGGCCGGTGCGAAGGCTTTGCGCGCAGCAACACGCCCTGGCCGTCGTTTGTGGACGGCCTTGCGATGGGCGCGGGGTACACGCTTGTGCTGCTGTGCATCGCGTTCGTGCGCGAGCTGCTCGGCGCGGGCACGCTCTTCGGCGTCCAGGTGCTCGGCGACTGGTGGACGCCGTGGATCATCATGGTCATGCCGCCCGCGGGCTTCTTCATGCTCGCCGCGTTCATCTGGATCGTGCGCGGGTGCTGGCCTCCCCCTGAGGAAGCAGGAGCCAAGTGATGGAACTCAACGCCGGCGTCATCTTCTTCGCCGCGATCTTCACGAACAACATCCTCCTCTCCAACTTCTTGGGGATGTGTCCGTTCCTCGCGTGCTCGACCAAGGTCAAGTCCGCGGCCGGGCTCGGCCTCGCGGTCACCTTCGTGCTCACGTGCACCGCGCCGCTGAACTACCTCGTGTATCACGGCGTCCTCGTGCCGCTCGGCCTCGAATACCTCCGCTTCATCGTGTTCATCATCGTCATCGCCGCGTTCGTGCAGTTCGTGGAGATGGTCATCGAACGCGTATCTCCGGCGTTGTACATGACGCTCGGCATCTTCCTGCCGCTCATCACCGTCAACTGCGCGATCCTCGGAGTTTCGCTGTTCCTCGTGATCCGCGGGTATACGCTCCTGCAATCGCTCGCGTTCGGCGCGGGCGGGGGCCTCGGCTGGGCCATGGCCATCGTCGCCATGGCCGGCATCCGCGAGCGGCTCAAGGAGAGCGCCATCCCCGCGCCGCTCCGCGGCCCTGGCATCGCGCTCATCATCGCCGGCCTCATGGCGATGGGTTTCACAGGTTTCAGCGGGATGATTCAGATTCAGTGAGACGTAATGCGTAAAGCGTAAAACGTAATGCGTAAAGATGGGCCGTGCTCTCGCACCTTACGCTTTACGTCTTTACGTTTTACGCATTACGTTTTACGAGTTACGTTTTACGCATTGTGCCCCCCATGCTCGCATCGATCCTCATCGCCACACTCGTCGTGACCGCGCTCGCCGCGGTGCTCGCGGTGTTGCTGGTCATTGCCGACGCGACACTGTCCAACTACGGCCCGTGCACGCTGACCATCAACAGCGACAAGGAGCTGACCGTCGAGGGCGGCGACGCGCTGCTGGCCACGCTGCTCAGCCATGACATCTTCATCCCGTCTTCTTGCGGCGGCCGGGGGAGCTGCGCGCTCTGCAAGGTCAAGGTGCTCGACGGCGCTGGCCCGGTGCTGCCTACGGAAGAGCCCCACCTCGCGCCGCAGGAAATCGAAGACCGCGTCCGCCTGTCCTGCCAGATCAAGGTCCGCAACGACCTGGTCCTCGAAATCCCAGAGGAGCTGCTGTCGGTCCGGCGCTTCCGAGGCACTGTGGACAAGCTCGTCGACCTCACACACGACATCAAGCTGCTGCGCATCAAGCTTATCGAGCCGAACACCATCGATTTCGAAGCCGGGCAATACGCGCAACTGGAGACGCCCGCGTACGGCGACAACCCGGATCCCGTGTATCGCGCGTACTCGATCGCGTCGCCGCCCAGCCTGACGGACAGCATCGAGCTGTGCATCCGATTGGTCCCCGGCGGCATCTGCACCACGTGGGTGCACACGGCGCTTCAAGAAGGCGACGAGGTATACTTCAACGGGCCGTACGGCGAGTTCCACCTCACGGACACGGACCGCGGAGTGGTGTTCGTGGCCGGCGGCTCGGGCTTGGCTCCGATTCGGTCGATTCTCATGGATATGATCGAGAAGGGCATCGACCGGCAAGCGGCGTTTTACTTTGGGGCAGTGAATGAAAAGGATTTGTACTACGTGGACGAGATGCGCGCGCTCGAACAAAAACTGCCCCGCTTCAAGTTCGTGCCGGCCCTGAGCGGCGAGGACATCGACGGCTGGGACGGCGAACGCGGGCTCATCACCGACGTGCTCGACCGCCTGGAGCCCGACCTCCAGGACAAAGAAGCCTACCTTTGCGGCAGCCCCGGCATGATCGACGCCTGCGTGAAGGTCATGACCGGCCACGGCCTACCCGAGGACCGTATCTTCTACGACAAGTTCGCCTAGCCTCTCATGAAGCAGACACCGGAACTCCTCGAAGCCGAACGCCAGATGCGGCCAGGCATGGTCTCGCGCGAGGGCTTCCTCGACGCCGACGCGCGGCCCCTACGCCGCATCCTGGAAGAGGATGACGCCCGCGTCGCCGCACTGGGGCTGACGCACCAGCAGATCGCGGACCGCCTGCGCTATTTCGCGGACCATGCCAAGCGCCGGCTGGGCGCGCGCTGCGTCGTGGACAACGTCTACCAAGTGCAGGAGCACGAAGTGCGCGGCCGCATCCACTGCCCTTGGCCCCATCCGAGCGCGTTCGTCAAGAACGCGATCTTCCTCCAGCGCTTGGACACGGGCGAAGAGCTGCGCTGGAGCGATCTGCACGTGCACATGATTGAGGCCCACGGCTTCTACGAGGGCGAGGGGAGCGCGTGGCGCTTGGCGCCGGAGAAACTCAAGCGCGTGCTGGGGCTCGGCCCCATTGGCAACCCAGACTGTGCAATCGGGCCGGCGCCACCTGCGTGTAACGATGGTGCCGGCCCAACGTGAATCTAAAAACGCTTGACTTGCCAAAAATCGGCTGATATAGTACGGCCACTCACGCGCCAACACGACAGGAGGGGCCGTGGGAACGCTGCCCCCGCCGCTCTTTAGCCGCATGCAAACGGGATGCTACCAACATGCACAGGCTCATTTGTTTCTGCTTGACGATCTGTCTGCTCGCCGGCTTTGTCGCCTCGCTTCAGGCTGAGGAGGCCGACAAGATCATGGAGGAGGTGCGCACGGGCCTCATCCGCCCCAACCCCAATAAGCCCGATGGGGGAATTGCGGATCGGCCCAAGAAACGGGCCGCCCTGGAGTTCAAGTACGGCCCCAAGGTCATGCCCGCGTACCTCGACCTCGCACACCACAAAGACGAAAACGTGCGCATGAACGCGGTCCTGGGAATCGGGGATGTGCTCGCCATGCGGCGCCTCTCCCCAGAAGTTCTGGATGCCTTGGCGAAGCAGGCGCAGCCAGTCGTGCTAGACCGGCTCAGCGACCCTTCCTTCTCCGTGCGCTATTCGGCCATGACCGTCGCCGGCGTCGTCTACGTCAGGCAGAAAGATAGAGACCCCATCACGATCAATCGCCTGCTGGGCATCATGTTCAGCAGGCGTCCGGGCGTGGAGAAGGCCGGGGCCGCCCGAGGGCTGAGACAACTGCCAACCCTCATGGTGGGCGACGTCGCCACGGAAGACCCCAAGCGCGCAGAGGCCGTCATTGCACAGGTGCGCAAATGGTACATGGCGAACAGGGACAGGCTCAAGCTCATTTCTCTTCGGCCGAAGGAGGATCTGCTCGCCGCTTTGCAGAGCCAGAAGCCCGAGGAACGACTCCAGGCGCTCGACGAAATCCAGGCGCGCGGCGAAGCGATCTTCGTGCCGCCCGTGCTCAACTTGCTAAAGACGGAGAAAGACGCGAAGGTCTGCGCCGCAGCCACTCAAGCCGTCAACGCTCTGTCCGGCCTGCCGATCCACATTGCCGTGACCACCCCCGCGCCTAAGCGGGCGAGAATCATCACCCGCTGGAAGGCTTGGAGGCAAGTCCAGCCCGCTATCCGGACTCTGGAGGAAGGCAACCCCGCCCAGCGAGACGCGGCCGCGCGCACACTCGCAGGGGTAACGGAGCCAACCGTCAAGAACAGCGTCGTGGACGTCCTGGCCCGGCACATTATCACCGAAAAGGACGTGAAGACGACCGAGACGATCCTCAAGACCCTTCAAACACTAACGGGCGAAGCCGTCCTCGGGTTCAAGCCCGCCCTCACCGCGGCGCAACGCACCGAACGCATCCAACGCTGGCGGCTCTGGGCGCATGCCGCACCCAAGGTCAAGGCCGCTCTCGCCGAGAAGGATCCGGCCAAGCGGGCGGAAGCCATTCGCTCGCTCGCTCAGTACAAGCACGCCAAGGTCGTCGACGCGCTCGTCGCCCAACTGAAGGTGGAGAAAGCGGAGGCCACGATCCCTGCCATCACGCGCACGATCCAAGAAATCACGCGGCTTGGCTTGGCTGTCGTGCCGGGCATGAACGCGCAGGAGGTGCAGAACGCGATCGACGACTTCATGGTGTCGTGGAAGGAACAGCGGAAAAACTACGAATAGGGGCGCCATGGTGGCAGCAAGTCCTCACCCTGAAACGGGCGGCCTGCGCGAACGCTTCGTCTCGGGCTGGCGGCACGCGTTCGCCGTCAAGGGAGAAGCCGACGAATTGACCGCCGAGGAGCGCGAACTTCTCGACCGCCTCGCCCTGGCTGTCGTGCGCCGCGGCATGGCCGCGCCCGCGACGATGCTCCTCGACTCCGTGCGCCCCATGAACTTCATCGGCAGCCAAGCGCTGGCATTCTTCGAGCCCTTGCTCGCCGCGGTTTTCGACCCCGCCAGATGCGAGCAGTGCCGCCAGCTCATAGCCAAGCGCGACGCCATCCCCGCTCTCATCAAAACCATCGAGCGACACCAGTCTGACCACTGACTTCTGACTTCTGACTTCTGCCCCCGTGTCCGACCTCAACGTCATCATTGCGACCGACTGCGGCAGCACCACGACCAAGGCGATCCTCATCGAGCGCCAGGGCGAGGAGTACCGGCAGACGTACCGCGGCGAGGCTCCCACCACAGTCGAAGCGCCCTTCGAAGACGTCACCCGCGGCGTGCTCAATGCCATCGCGGAGTTGGAGGATCTCTCTGGACGCAAGCTCCTTGAGGACGACCACATCATCACACCGGCCCAAGACGGGGCTGGGGCCGACGTGTACGTGTCAACCAGCAGCGCCGGCGGCGGCCTTCAGATGCTCGTGGCCGGGGTGGTGCAAAGCATGAGCGCGGAGAGCGCCCGCCGCGCCGCACTGGGCGCCGGCGCAATCGTCATGGACGCGATCGCGATCAATGACCGACGCCTTCCGCACGAAAAGATCGAACTCATCCGCCATCTTCGGCCGGACATGATCTTGCTCTCCGGCGGCACCGACGGCGGCACGGTCTCGCACGTGGTCGAGTTGGCCGAATACATTGCGGCCGCGCGCCCGCGGCCCCGCCTGGGCCACACCTTCCGGCTCCCGGTCATCTATGCCGGCAACAAGGCCGCACGCGACGAGGTCGCCCAGGCGCTTGCCGACAAGGCCGACCCCACCGTCACGGACAATATCCGGCCCACGTTGGAACGGGAGCACCTTCGGCCCGCTCGCGAGAAGATCCACGACCTGTTCATGGAGCACGTGATGGCCCAAGCCCCGGGCTACCCCAAGCTCATGGACTGGGTCAGCGCGCCCATCATGCCCACGCCCAGCGCAGTGGGCAACATCATGCAGAGCGTGGCGAAGCAGCACGGCATCAATATCGTCGGCGTCGATATTGGCGGCGCGACCACGGACGTGTTCAGCGTGTTCGACGGCATGTTCAACCGCAGCGTGAGCGCAAACCTCGGCATGAGCTACAGCGTCTCCAATGTGCTCGCCGAGGCCGGCTTGGCCAACATCATGCGCTGGGTGCCGTTCGACATGGACGAGCGGGATCTGCACAACCGCATCAAGAACAAGATGATCCGGCCGACCACGATCCCCCACGTGTTGGAGGAACTCAAAATCGAGCAAGCCATCGCGCGGGAGGCGCTCCGCCTCGCGTTCCACCAACACAAGACACTCGCGGTCGGGCTCAAGGGCGTGCGGCAGGAGCGCACCATTGCCGACGCGTTCGACCAAGTCGCCACAGGGGAAAGCCTCATCGACATCCGCCGGCTCGACATGCTCATCGGCAGCGGCGGCGTCCTCTCCCATGCGCCGCGCCGCGAGCAAGCCGCGATGATGTTGGTCGACGCGTTCCAGCCTGAAGGGGTGACGCGCCTCGCGGTGGACAGCATCTTCATGATGCCTCACCTCGGCGTCCTGGCGACCGTCCACGAGCAAGCCGCGACGCAGGTCTTCGAGAAAGACTGCATGGTCGTGCTCGGCGAGTGTATTGCCGCTTCCGGCGCGGCGAAGCCAGGCAAGCCGTGTTTGAGCTACCACATCAAGCCCTCGCAGGCCGAAGCCATCGAGGGCGAATTAGCCTTCGGCGAGATCGCGCTTCACCCGCTGCAAGACGACGCCGGCGCCACGGTCGACGTCTCGCCTGCGCGTGGCTTCGACATGGGCGAAGGCAAGGGGCAACCGCTCCACGCCACCGTCCACGGAGGCGTCGTGGGCGTCATCATCGACGCCCGCGGCAGGCCCCTCACGGTGCCCCAAACCGATCGCGCATCCGTGGTGGCCAACTGGGCCTCCGCTCTCGAGGCGTACCCCGCATGACGCACTTGCCCCCCCCATCAACCATTAACCATCTCCGCCCGTGCCACACGCCTACACACCCGGTTTGACTGTCGCCGAGCACACGACCATTCGCCGCGTGCGTCTGCTCCCACTCCAGGGCGAGGTTTTGAAGCAGGTCGGCGACGAGGTGAAGGCCAAGGACATCGTCGCGCGCACCGAATTGCCGGGCGATGTAGCCGCGGTCAACGTCGTCAACCGCCTCAGCATCAGCCCTGCCCAACTCCAGAACTTTATGCTTAAGCATGAAGGCGATGCCGTCGCTGAGGGCGAGCCCATTGCAGAGAACAAGCCACTCATCAAGTGGTTCAAGACCGCAGTCGAGTCGCCGATCACGGGCATGGTCGAAAGCATCTCCACTGTCACGGGCCAGGTCATGCTCCGCAAGCCGCCGCGGCCTGTCGAGGTGGATGCGTACGTCGACGGCCAGGTTGTGGAGGTGATGGAGAACGAAGGCGTCGTCGTTGAGACGATCGGCACCCTTGTGCAAGGCATCCTCGGCATCGGCGGCGAGTCGTATGGGGACATACGGGTGATCGTCGACTCGCCTCAAGACGTCCTCGACGCATCGGACGTGCCGCCCGACGGTCTCGACGGAAGGATCGTCGTGTGCGGATCACTCGTGACGATGGCCGCGCTCTCGGCGTTGCGCGAGCGCGGGGCTGCCGCGGTAATCGTGGGAGGCTTCGAGGCCCAAGACCTCCAAGATCTCTTGGGCTACGACCTGGGCGTGGCTATCACGGGGAATGAGGACGTGGGGCTCACCCTCGTGATCACGGAAGGCTTCGGCCAGATCGGAATGGCGGAGCGCACCTTCGAACTGCTCAAGTCACGCGAAGGGCAGTTCGCGTCGGTCAACGGCGCAACCCAAATCCGTGCCGGTGTAATGCGGCCGGAAATCGTGGCGCCAACGTCGGACCGCGGCCGCGCGGGGATCGCGGTGGAAGCTACGGATTCCGGCATCGACATCGGCAGCACCGTTCGCGTCATCCGCGTGCCCTACTTCGGCCGCCTGGGCAAGGTCGCTGAGCTGCCCGAACAGCCCGTCCAGATCGAGACCGGAGCGACCGTGCGCATTGCCATCGTGCAATTCGCCGATGGCGCCAGAGCCGATGTGCCGCGCGCCAATCTTGAGGCAGTGAGGGCGTAGCCCCGCATTTCGTCTTAATGACTTGACCATTCGGAACCGCGATGAAGATCAACAAGTTGCCCGCCCGGAGCGGACGGCCTTCGCCGTCCGTCGGAACGCGAAGGCGTTCCGCTCCTGGCTTGCGGGCGAAACCCGCTTTGTGAACGACCTCATGGACTTCCAGAAAGACTACGACGTGGTCGTCGCCGGCGCGGGCATTGCCGGGGTGGCCGCGTCCATCGAGATCGCGCGATCGGGCATGAAGGCCGCGCTCGTGGAGAAGACGGTCCTTGTCGGCGGGCTCGCCACGACCGGCATCGTCAACATCTATCTGCCCATCTGCGACGGCTGCGGCAAGCAGGTCACATTTGGCTTGGCTGAGGAACTCCTCCACCTCTGCAACAAGTACGGCCCCGGCGACGTGCCGCCCAACTGGGAGGAGATCGACGGCGGCCGGGCAAAGGCGCGCTACCGACTCACGTTCTCGCCAGCCGCGTACATCCTCGCGCTCGACGAGGCGCTCGCCGCGGCGGGCGTGGACTTGTGGCTCGACACAGTCGTTTGCACGCCGATCATGAAGCGCGACCGCGTGGCCGGCGTCGAGGTCGAGAACAAGAGCGGCCGCGGCGCGTTGCACGCCAAGTGCGTCATTGACGCGACGGGCGACGCGGACGTGGCTCATCGCGCCGGCGCGGAATGCGCGCTTGGGGAGAACTGGGTGACCATTTGGGCGCTGGAGGCGAGCTTGGACGCAGCCAAGACAGCCGTGGAAGAAAACAACGGCGACTACCTGCTCTCCCGCGCCACGCTCGGAGGCGACAACGCGGGCCGCGGCAAACCCGATGGCAGCCGCATGTATACCGGCGTGAACGGCAAGGACGTGTCCGAGTTCATCGTCGCCAGCCGCAAACTCCTTCGAGAACGCTACCAGGCCGCGCAGGCCGAGAATCCACAGACGGCCAGGCACAACCTTTGGGCGCTCACGCTGCCCTCCATGGCGCAGTTCCGCACGACCCGTCGCATCGTCGGCCACACGACCATGGTCGACGGACAGCACGGCATTCACGTGGATGACTCCGTGGGGCTTGTGGCGGACTGGCGCAAGCCGGGGCACGTTTGGGAAGTTCCCTACGGCGCGCTCCTGCCCCAAACGGTCAAGGGCCTCCTCGCGGCGGGCCGGTGCATGGATTCCGATGCCGACGCGTGGGAGGTCATGCGCGTCATCCCGGCGGCCGCGCTCACCGGCCAGGTTGCCGGCATTGCTGCGACGCTCTCCGTGCGCCACAACGCAACGCCAGACGCGCTCGCCGCGGCTGACGTCCAGCAAGAACTGAGGGACAAGGGCATTCCGCTCCATCTTGGCGACGTGGGGCTGTAGCGGCTCGCGGGGACGCGATGCGGAAGCCGCCGCAGGCGGATCGCATCGTGTCCCCAGGCCGGAACCTTTCGGAAGGTTGCGAGCCTTCGGGAGGATGCAAAGCGGGCACACGACCCAAGGCCACGCAACGTCCGGCCGCCGCGCAGCGGATGTCCCCAGACAGACTAAGGGCGCCTCGAGCAGATCGAGCACCTTGACCTGCCATCTCCAGTGGCGCTACAATCTCGCGCCCTTGAGTCCCCGCACACTTCCCTCCACAGGAGTTTTTCATGGCCGCCAAGTTCCAAATCGCTTGCCACGCCATTCAATGGAGCGGTGAACAGCACGAAAACCCGGAGCGCATCATCCAAGTCGTGGCCGGCGCCGGCTATGCGGGCATCGAAGGTCTGAAGGCCGAGACGGCCGACGACGTCGTGCGCCTTGCCAGCCTGTGCGCCAAGTACGGCCTCCATTGGGTCAACGCCGGGGGCCCTACACCAGAGGAGCGAGCGAAGTACAATGCTACGCTCGGCAACAAGTCCTGCGAAGTCCCGGCCGTAAAACGCAACGACTACGGCGGCCAGAACCCGACGGACGACGACTTCAAGCGCGCGGCCGAAGCGCTCATGGAGCCCTGCGCAGCAACAAAAGCTTACGGCCTCAAGCCCTTCCATCACGCGCACCTGAACACCATGATCGAGACCCCGGCCGACGCGGAGAAGCTCATGGGGTATTGCCCTGATCTCTGGCTCCTCTACGATACCGGCCACATGCTCGCGGCCAACGCGAATCCCATGGACGTGTTCGACATCATGCCCGACCGCATTGCGCACGTGCACCTCAAGGACACCACCGCTAAGGATCCGGCCACGTACAAGCGCTGGGAGTGCAAGTTTGGCGAAGACGCTTGGTTCGAGGAGCTGGGCAAGGGCAATCTTGGGTTTGACGGCGCGGCCATTCTCAGCAAGCTTGAAGACATCGGCTACGACCTCTGGGTCGCGGTCGAGCAAGACCGGCCCACCCACCATTCGCCCGACGAGACCGCGTACGTCAATCGGGAGTGGTTCAGGAGCTTAGGCTACTAGTCGCCTCCAACGGCCAAGGACGTGGCACATGAGTCGAATTCCGCCGAGGCCTAGGGCGGAACGCCTCGCCTTCCGTGTCGCAGTTGAGGCACACGGCGGAATACAAAGGTATTCCGCGCCAGCTTCTTGTTCTTTGTTGCAGTTCCTGACGGATAAGGCGCTACGCCGTACGGCGGGCCGCCCTCCCGCCCCCGCTGGGCTTGTCCCCAGTGGAGCGATGATTACCGACTACCGCGGAACCAGCCACACCCCTGTCTCGCCTTTCCTTCCCGAATCTCGCTCGCTGAAGGCGAGCGAGATTCGGGAAGGAAAGGGAGGAGGGATGACAGGGAGCCGCCCAGTAGTCGGCAGTCATCGCAACACGGGGACGAGCCCCAATGGCGCTGACTTAAGCCACGGCGTCCCGTAGGGACGACCGAAAATAGCCCAGCGCTTCAGCGCTGGGAGTGGCGCCGTGTACGGCAAATGGCCAGTCCCGTAGGGACGGCTGAACATCGTCGAATCGCCCATCTGAGGCCGTTCGCAGCGTTCAGTCGTCCCTACGGGACTACGGGCCATTCAGCGCTCCGCGTTCCCAGCACTGAAGTGCTGGGCTAGTTTCAATTGTCCCTGCGGGACAACAAAACCGCTTAAGTCCGCGCCATTGGGGACGAGCCCCGTGCTGGCGTTCAGCGGCACCGACAACACATTGTCGTTTGAGAGCCGATAAGCGACTACGCTTGGGCCACTTGTAGTAGGGCGATTTATCGCCCGTCTGCCTTGTGAGGGCAAGGACGTTCGACGGGCAATGAATTGCCCTACTACAAACCACGTCGCCTCGCGCCGCACACATCGACAACATGTTGTCGTTCGAGAGCCGATAAGCGACTACACCTGCGACGCCTGTAGCCACTGTAGGCACGCGTTCGTTGTTGAGCCCAAGCACGCCGCCTGGTAGCATTTCCGCCTTTCCCTTTCGCACTCTCAACAGGAGACCCTATGTTCACCATCATCGGCGAGCGCATCAACATGACGCGCAAGCGCATCAAGACAGAAGTTTGGAACCGTAACGCGGACTACATCACCGAGCAAGTGCGGCGCCAGGAGGCCTCGGGCGCGACGCACATCGACGCCAACGCCGGCGGCGACCGTCCAAGGAAGTTGACGACATGATCTGGCTTGTGGGCGTCGTGTCAGCCGCGACGGAGCTGCCCATCTCGTTCGACTCGACGAACCCGGACGCGCTCAAGGCCGGCCTCGATCTCTGCAACCGGCCGGGCACGATTGTCAACTCGATCACCGCGGAGCAAGAGCGCGTCAATAACACGCTGCCCCTCGTGGCCGAGTACAACACGGGCGTCGTCGCACTGACCATGAACGACGCGGGCATGCCGGAGGACGTGGATGGACGCGTGGCCATCACCCGCGACTTGGTGAAGCTCTGCGCGGACGCGGGCGTGTCGACCGATCGCATGTACGTGGACCACTTGGTCCGGCCGGCGTCAACGAACCCGGGCCAGGCTGCGTTCATCCTCGAAGCCATCCGCCAGACCAAGGCCGAGTTCCCCGACATCCATATCTGCCTCGGCTTGTCCAACATCTCGTTCGGCCTGCCCACGCGCAACAACCTGAACAAGGCGTTCCTCGCCATGCTCATCGCGGCCGGTGCGGACGGCGCGATCATCGACCCCGGCGAAGAAGGCATGATGGCCACGCTCTACGCGTCGCGCGCGGTCATCGGCCTCGACGACTTCTGCATGGATTACGTCACGGCTTCCCGTGAAGGGAAGCTCACCTAGCTGGCCTTCAATGCCATGTTCCTCAACCACTGCCACGTTTTCCCGCACGGGGCCTTTCCCGACGACCCGGAACTCGGCACGCTACCCGAACTCGACCGCTTCATGCGGGAAATGGGCATCGACAGGGCGATTGCATTCGCGCCATTCTGGGGTCCCAAGACCAAGGAATGTCTCGCCGGCGAGCCGTACAACGACTGGCTCGTGCGCCACATCGAGAACTACCCCCACATCCTCGGAGCCGCGTCCATCAACCCCGCTGATCCGAATGCGGCTCGGGACGCGGAGAAGTATGTCGGCTTGGGCTGCGTTGGGATCAAGACCCATCCTCCAGTCATGGGCTTTCGCATTGACGACTCGGCTTGCGACGACTTCTACGCGGCCGCGCAGGAACTCGGGGTGTACGTGCTCTACCACACAGGCGTGCATGGCGGACGTCTCTCCGACTATTGCCCTATCCTCATCGACAACGTGCTCGCCAAGTTCCCAAATCTGAAAGTCATCATCGAGCACATGGGCGCGTCGTCTGGCATCGGCCGCGGCTTCTTCGACGAGGCCATGGCCGTGATTCATAATCACGGCGCGCGGTGGAAGCAAGGCGGGGCTTACGCCGGCCTGACCGGTCTCGCCGCGCCCCAACACCGCCAACTCGTGGCCGATGCCATTCAAGAAGCCACATGCAAGCGCGCGATCTTCGGCCTCGATTGGCCCCACATGCAGGGCCACGCGAAGGCCATCATTCGCTACGAATCCGAACGCTCTGTCATCCGCTCCCTGGGTTTGACTCAGGAGCAAGAAGACGACATCTTTGGCAACACATTAGCAGAACTCACTGCTCTCTAACCCCTCCACCAGGAGCCATCGCATGAAACCCGGCATCACGCAAATCTGTTTTCCCAAGGACAAGCCGCTCAAGGAAATTGTTGAGTTCAGCAAGGACGCCGGCTACGAAGGCCTCGAAGGCCGTATGACCGACGATGGCGACATCGGCATGAACAAGTCCGACGCGGACCTCAAGGCCGTGCGCCAGATGTGCGACGACGTGGGCATCGAGTTGACGAGCATGGTCGCGGGCGCCTCGGACCAAGGCAGCTTCACCAGCCTCGACGCGGTCCAGCGCGCGCGCAAGCTGGAAGTCGTCGGGCGCATGCTCGAAGTCTGCGCGGTCATGCGCGTGCCGCACTGCCTCATCACGCTCGGCGCAGTGACCGAGGACATCCCCTACGACGCGGCGTACGAGAACGCGCTTGCATGCTGCCGGCGCTTGGCCATCACCGCGGAGAAGACCCAGGTGCATGCGTGCATCGAGTACGTGTGGGGCAAGTTCCTCGTGAGCCCGATCGAGATGCGCCAGTTCCTCGACCAAGTCGCCAGCCCGTACATCAACTTCTATATGGACCCGGGGAACATGATGATCCACGGCTTCGCGGAGCAATGGATTCGCATCATCGGCGACCGCGTGAAGAAGCTCCACCTCAAGGACTTCGTGCGCAAGACCTACACGTTCGTGCAACTTGGAGAGGGCGACGCGAACTGGCCGCTCATCATGCAAGCCCTCCGCGATGTGGGCTACGACGACTACGCCATCTCCGAGGTCGGCGGCGACGAGGCGAAGATGCGCGAAACCGCGGAGATCATGAAGAGGATACTGGCGATGTAAGGCGCTTGGTCGATCCTTGCCAGTGAGGGGCACATGTCTTCGCAAGGACTTCTGCGTTAGGCGCACGGCTCCTGGTATAATGCGGACTGTGTTAGAGTCGGCCATGTACCTCCCTCAAATGGACGCGGGCGTGAAGCGCAGGTCCGAGAGGATAACCGACGGCGCCAGATCGTCATCGTCACCCACAACCCAAACATCGTTGTCAACGGCGATGCCAAACTGGTGCATGTGTTCCGTTTTCGCCGCGGACAATGCCGCGTTGTTGAACGCGGCGCGCGGCAGGAACAGGCCGCGCGCAAAGATGTCCGCCGCGTGATCGGGAGGCGGCCGCGAAGCCTTCAGCCGCTGCTGGGCTCGGTTGGGCAAGGAGGTGTAATATGTTTGCTACACGCAGTGAATTGCTCGAAAAGATTCGCCTCGGCGAAGATAGCTACCTTGAACTCAAAGAAGTGCGCTTCGCTGGCGGCAGAGCGCGCGGCCCGACACAGGACGAACTCGCTGACGAACTGGCCGCCTTCGCTAACAGTCATGGCGGTGTGCTCGTGCTCGGGGTGAGCGACAAAACACGCGAGGTGCTCGGCATCCCTATTGATCGCCTGGATGCCGTCGAGGCGCTGGCGAGGCAAGCGTGCGAGGATTCAGTCAAACCACCGCTGGCGCCGGTCATCGAGCGCCTAGCCCTGCCGGACGCTGCAGGGGCTGAAGCGTCCGTGATCCGCATTGAGCTGGCCCGCAGCCTGTTCGTGCATCAAAGTCCGAGCGGATATCTTCATCGCGTCGGCTCGTCGAAACGACCGATTCCGCCGGATCACCTGGCGCGTCTGTTTCAGCACCGCAGCCAGGCGCGGCTAATACGCTTCGACGAAAGCCCCGTCCCGCAGGCGCAACTTGGCGACCTGGACGAGCCATCATGGCGCCGCTTTGGTCCGCCTGACGCAGATGAACCGGCGGAAACCCTGCTCCAGAAGTTGGCGATGGCCGCCCAGGACGAGCAAGGAGTGTGGCGACCGACGGTCGCGGGCATTCTGATGGCATGTCGATATCCGGAGCGTTTCCTGCCCGGCGCGTTCATTCAAGCGGTGGCCTATGAGGGCGCCACCGTCACCCCCGAAGATGAAGCCCCTTACCAACACGATGCGCAGGACATCACCGGGCCGCTCGACGCTCAAATCCTCGCCGCCTGCGATTTCGTGCGCAAGAACATGCGTGTCGCCGCGCGCAAGAACTTGAAAGGCGGACGTGAGGACCTTCCCCAATATGACATGCTGGCTGTATTCGAAGCTGTCACCAACGCCGTCGCCCACCGCGACTATTCGATGGCGGGCAGCAAAGTGCGCCTCCGCATGTTCGACGATCGCCTAGAAATGTACTCGCCCGGCATGCTTCCGAACACCATGACGACGGACAGCTTGCCCTATCGGCAGGTCTCGCGCAACGAAGCCGTCACAAGCTTGCTCGCCCGTTCGCCGCTCGACAGGGGCGAACTGGCTGCCCACCGTAGCCACATCATGGACAAGCGCGGCGAAGGCGTCCCCATCATCCTGGAGCGTAGCGAAGCCTTGTCCGGCAGGCGGCCCGAATATCGCATGATCGATGAGAGCGAGCTGCAGATCATCATGTGGGGGGCAAACTTCGAGTAGGACGTTCCGAGAGCAACTGAGCCGAAGGAATCCCGTAGCAATCGTCAAGAATGCCCATCCGCACCTGTTCGGAGTCCCGCCTCTAGGCGGTCCGAACTCCGCTACCCCAGACCGCCTCAAGGCGGGCCTCCAAACGACCTCGCCGCGGCCTAGAACGGGTCATTAGGGGTTGGCATTCGTCGTACGCCGTTGGTCACTTCTTCTTCTTCGACTTCGCTTGGCTCAAGCCCTTGAGCTTTGGCTTGGCGCTGGAGCCCGTAGTCTTCTTGGGGGTCGTCCTAGATGCGTTACCCCCGCCGCCAGCAGGCCTGCGGCGCGCGGGAGCAGCGCCAGCCGCGGGCGATGTGCGACGTTTGCGCTTCGGCCGCTTCTCCAAAGGCGCAGGCCGCGGTGCGGCCTTCCCTTCAAGGTCGTCCCCGCGCTCCAGCATGGACCGCATCGCGGCAAGGTAGCTCTTCTTGCTATCCGCGTCCGCCGGCTCCCTGTCCGTGCACGACTGCCGGTTCATCAAGCCCTCGGGGATCTCTTCGAGGAACCTGGACGGCTCGGGCTGAATGGGGTGTCCAAACTTCATGCGCTCCGCGACATGGGTCAGCGTCAGCTCCTTCTGTGCGCGCGTGATGCCCACATAGCAGAGCCGGCGCTCTTCGTCAATCGTGTCCACCTCGTCCGTGAGGGACCTCTTGTGAGGCAGAAGGCCCTCTTCCATGCCAACCAGGAACACAAAGGGGAACTCCAAGCCCTTGGCGCTGTGCAATGACATGAGCTTCACGCCGCGCGAGTTCTCCACGTCGTCGTCGTCGTACTGTTCCTGTGTCGCCAAGTCGTCGAGGAAGTTCTGTAGCGAATTCTCCGTTGGCTTGCGCTCATATTCTGCCAATGCGGAGACGATCTCGCGCACGTTGTCGATGCGGTTCATGGCCTCGTTCGCGTCGTCGCTCGTGCGCGTGAGTTCGTCCTCATACTCGATCTCTTCGAGAAGCTTGCGTGCAGGGACCGATAGTTTCATGGGCGCGAACGCGTTCCGGTATCGCTCCAACAAATCGAGGAACGCGGCGCACGCCTCCTGGGCCTTGGTATTGACCGGCAATTCGTCCGCCCGCGCGAGCGCCTCCTGCATGGTGATCTTGTGCTGGACACTGAAGTCCGAGAGCGCCTGAACCGTGGCCTTGCTGATGCCCCGCGCGGGCATGTTGATGATCCGGCGCAGCGA